>JANQET010000160.1 GCA_028278265.1 Myxococcota bacterium | reverse complement strand
CTTGCCTTTGGGGATTAGGTAATCCTTGGCCTCACCAACCTCAGGGGTGATCACGACTTTGCGCTTACCCTTGGTGTCCTTGCCAAAGGAAACGACACCGTCGATCTCCGAAATGATCGCGTGCTCCTTGGGTTTGCGAGCCTCGAACAGCTCGGCCACCCGGGGCAGCCCGCCGGTAATGTCCTTGGTTTTCGTCGTCTCCCGCGGGATCTTGGCCATCACCTCGCCCGCGTCGACCAGATCCCCTTCGGCAACGGTGATGTTGGCCCCGACGGGCAAGAAGTTGCGCGCCGCCACACCGCCGGAGGATTTGGTTTCACCGGATTCGTCCTTAATCGAAACCCGCGGTCTCAATTCCGGATCCCGCGATTCGACGATCACCTTACGGGACAGACCGGTCACCTCGTCAAACTGTTCAGTCATCGAAACCCCTTCGATGACGTCACCGAATTTGACCACACCAGGGGTCTCCGAAATAATCGGGATCGAGTAGGGATCCCACTCGGCGATTAACGTGCCCTTGTCCACTTTCTGCTCATCATGGACCAACAGATTGGCCCCGTAAACAACCCCGTAGGCGTGTTCCCGGCCGGTTTCGTCGACCAGAGTGATCTCCCCGTGCCGGTCCATCACCACGACGGAGCCGTCCGACTTTTTCACTGTGGCCAAGGTACCGAGCTTGATCGTTCCCGCGCGGACCATCTCCAACCGAGATTGCTCGATCTTGCCGCGCTTGGCCGCGCCGCCGATATGGAAGGTTCTCATCGTCAACTGGGTGCCCGGCTCGCCGATGGACTGGGCGGCGATGATGCCGACCGCCTCGCCGATATTGACCAGGTACCCGCGGGCCAGATCTCGGCCGTAGCACTTGGCGCAGATCCCTCGCTGGGTCTGGCAGGTGAGCACCGAGCGAATGGTCACCCGGTTGGCCCCTGCGTTCTCAATCAAGCGGACTTTCTCTTCATCGATCAGTTCGTTGGCTTCGACCAACAACTCACCGGTAAACGGATCGTAAATATCATCCAGCGCTGTTCGGCCGAGGACCCGTTCGCCCAGTTTCTCGATCACCTCACCACCCTCTTCGAGGGGCGTGATCTCGATGCCGTCCAGGGTGCCGCAGTCGTATTCGGCGACGGTGGCGTCCTGGGCCACGTCGACCAAGCGGCGGGTGAGGTATCCGGAGTTGGCCGTCTTCAGCGCCGTATCGGCCAATCCCTTGCGAGCACCGTGCGTCGAGATGAAGTACTGCAACACCGACAACCCCTCGCGGAAGTTGGCGGTGATCGGCGTCTCGATGATCTCGCCGGAGGGTTTGGCCATCAAACCGCGCATACCGGCCAGCTGCCGGATCTGGGCATTCGATCCCCGGGCGCCCGAGTCGGCCATCATGAATACCGGGTTGAAACTGGAGACCGATTTCGCCTCGCCGGTCTCGAAATTCTTCATCTCGTCCATGCTGATTTGGCGAAGCATCTCAGTGGCCACCTGGTCGGATGCCGCGGCCCAAATATCGACGACCTTGTTGTAGCGCTCACCATCGGTGATCAAACCCTCCTGATACTGGGTGACCACTTTCTCGACCTCTTTTTGCGCTGCGGACAGGAGATCCACTTTCGAAGAGGGAATCTCCATGTCGTCCATGCAGACGCTGACGCCGGCCCGAGTGGCATTTTCAAAGCCCATCGTGCGCAGCTTGTCGGCCAAAATGACCGTCGCCTTGTTGTCACAGACGCGGTAGGCCACGTCGATCAGCGCGGACAGAGCCCGCTTGTCCATCACCTTGTTGATTAGCTTGAAGGGCAGTCCCTCGGGAACAATATCCCACAACAACACCCGCCCCACCGATGAGGTGACCAACTCGCCGTCCATCCGGACTCGGATCTCAGCGTGTAAATCGATGGCCCCTGATTCATAGGCCAGACGCACCTCGTCGGGGGAAGCGTAGATCCCGGAGAACCGATCCACTCCGGCGGCTGTATCAACGTGTTCGCCGCGGCTGAACGGGCGCTTGCTCGTCAGATAGTACAAACCGAGTACAATATCCTGAGTGGGATTGATGATCGGCTTGCCGTGCGCCGGGCTGAGGATGTTGTTGGTGGACATCATCAACACCCGCGCTTCCATCTGGGCTTCGATGGACAACGGGACGTGCACCGCCATCTGGTCCCCGTCGAAGTCGGCGTTGAACGCCGTGCACACCAGGGGATGCAGCTGAATCGCCTTACCCTCGATGAGCACCGGCTCGAACGCTTGAATGCCCAAGCGGTGAAGGGTCGGCGCCCGGTTGAGCATCACCGGATGTTCGCTGATCACCTCCTCGAGGATATCCCAAACCTCGGGTTTCTCTTTTTCGACCATTTTCTTGGCCGATTTGATCGTCGTCACGTAGCCGCGCTCTTCGAGCTTGTTGTAGATAAACGGCTTGAACAGCTCGAGGGCCATCTTCTTGGGCAGACCGCACTGGTGCAGCTTCAGCGCCGGACCGACCACAATTACCGATCGTCCGGAGTAATCGACCCGTTTACCGAGCAGATTCTGCCGGAACCGCCCCTGCTTGCCCTTGAGCATGTCGGACAACGATTTGAGCGGGCGCTTGTTGGGGCCGGTGATCGTCTTGCCCCGACGCCCGTTGTCGAACAGGGCGTCGACCGCCTCTTGGAGCATCCGTCGCTCGTTGCGGATGATGATCTCCGGGGCGTTGAGCTCGAGCAGCCGTTTGAGACGGTTGTTGCGGTTGATCACCCGGCGATACAGATCGTTGAGATCACTGGTGGCGAACCGCCCCCCATCCAGGGGAACGAGGGGACGCAGGTCCGGCGGCAGGACGGGAATCGCCGTCAGCATCATCCACTCCGGCTTGTTTCCCGAATCCTTGAGCGCCTCGGCCACTTTGAGCCGCTTGGTTACTTTTTTGCGCTTGGCCTCACTGGTCGCCTTCTTCATCTCCTCGCGAAGATCTTCTGCCATCGTGACGACATCAATCTCTTTGAGCAGCTTGAGCACCGCCTCACCGCCCATACCGGCCTCGAAGGCGTCGAACCCGAACTCTTCGATGAGCTGGTAGTACCGATCCTCGGGGAGGATCTCGCCCTTTTCCAACGGCGTATCACCGGGATCGAGGACGATGTAACTCTCGCAATAGAGGATGCGCTCCAGGTCTTTGAGCGTAATATCCAGCGCAGCGCCGATGCGGGAGGGCAGACTCTTGAGGAACCAGATGTGGGCCACCGGGGTGGCCAGGCTGATGTGGCCCAACCGATCCCGACGCACCTTGGACTGAATCACCTCCACGCCGCATTTCTCGCAGACGATTCCCCGGTGCTTCATGCGTTTGTACTTACCGCAATTGCACTCGTAGTCTTTGACCGGTCCGAAGATCTTCGCGCAGAACAAACCTTCCCGCTCGGGCTTGAAGGTACGGTAATTGATCGTCTCGGGCTTTTTCACCTCACCGTGCGACCATTCGAGAATTTGTTCCGGGCTGGCCAACGAAATCCGAATCGCGGAGAAGCTCAACGGATCTTTTGGCTTTTCGAAAAAACTAAAAATGTCCTTCATTATCTACCTCTCGGCTCTAGGCCTGGGTTTCGTCCTCGATCGCCCCTTGCTCGTCCCGCGGCTCAATCAACTCGACATTGAGACACAGGCTCTGCAGCTCTTTGATGAGGACATTGAAAGACTCGGGCAGTCCCGCCTCGAGGACGTGCTCGCCCTTGACAATCGATTCGTACATTCTCGTTCGACCCATGACATCATCGCTCTTGACGGTGAGGAATTCCTGCAACGCATAGGCCGCACCGTACGACTCCATCGCCCACACTTCCATCTCACCCAATCGCTGGCCGCCGAACTGTGCCTTGCCGCCCAGCGGCTGCTGGGTCACCAGGGAATAGGGCCCGATAGAGCGCGCGTGAATCTTGTCGTCGACGAGGTGATGCAGCTTGAGGATGTACATCACACCCACCGTCACATCTTGGTCGAACGCGGAGCCGGTCCGGCCGTCGAACAGCACGGTTTGACCGGACTTGGGCAACCCGGCCAAGGCCAGCGCGTCGCGGATTTCGTTCTCGCTGGCCCCGTCGAACACCGGGGAGCTCAGATGGATCCCTTCGCGAAATGCTCCGACAAATTTGGTGATGTCCTGATCAGACATCTCGTCGATGATTTCAGCCGTCGAACCGGTATGAAAAACGCGCTTGAGTTGGTCCCGTATGGCATCGGGCGCATAGCCGCCCTGTTGAATCATCCAATCCAGTTGCTCGCCCAACACGCGGGCCGCCCAACCCAGGTGGGTCTCGAGAATCTGCCCCACATTCATACGGGAGGGGACACCGAGCGGGTTCAATACCACGTCGACCGGCGTACCGTCCTGGAGGAACGGCATGTCCACCTCGGGGAGGATGCGGCTGATCACGCCCTTGTTGCCGTGGCGGCCGGCCATTTTGTCGCCGACCGAGATGCGTCGCTTGATCGCCACGAACAGCTTGACCATCTTGATCACGCCGGGGGGCAGCTCATCCCCCTTAGAAATTCGGCTGATCTTCTCGTTGAAGGCCTCCTCGATCATCTGCTGCTGCTCTTTGAACGCATCGATAATTTCGTTGACCCTGGCCTGGGTGTTCTCAATCGGTATCTGTCCCCAATATTTTCGCGGAATGGCATCCAGGGATTCCCCGGTCAGGGTGGCCCCTTTTTCGACGAGCACGGTGCCCTTGTCGTCGACGAGCTTGCCCATCGACTCCTGCCCCACGAGCAGCTTGCGAATTCGACGATAGGCCGACTCGCGAATAATTTTGATCTCGTCGGCCATGTCCTTTTCGAGGCGTACCCGCTCGTGCTCCTCGATCTGTCGCGCGCGCTCGTCCTTCTCGGTTCCCCGCCGGCTGAACACGCGCACGTCAATCACGATACCCGAAACCCCGGGGGGGACGCGCTGCGATGAATCGCGGACATCACCGGCCTTCTCGCCGAAGATGGCGCGCAGCAATTTTTCTTCGGGGCTGAGCTGGGTTTCCCCCTTGGGCGTGATCTTGCCCACGAGAATATCCCCCGGCTTTACCTCGGCGCCGATGCGTACAATGCCGCTCTCGTCGAGGTTCATCAGTGCCTCTTCACCGACATTGGGAATATCCCGGGTGATCTCCTCTTTGCCCAGCTTGGTATCGCGAGCGATGCATTCGAACTCATCGATATGAATCGAAGTGAACGCATCGTCCTTGGCCAGACGCTCGGACAACAGCACCGAGTCCTCGAAGTTGTACCCACCCCACGGCATGAAAGCCACGAGCACATTCTGCCCCAGGGCCAGCTCACCCCGTTCGGTGGCCGGTCCATCGGCCAGCACATCACCGGCGTTCACCCGCATTCCGGGTGCGACGATCGGCTTCTGATTGATGCAGGTATTTTGATTGGAGCGCCTGAACTTAATCAGGTTGTAAATATCGGGAAACTCGTCTCCGCCCCGTCCCTCTGCGCGGACGACCACGCGGCTCGCGTCCACCGACTCCACCACTCCGTCCCGCTTGGCCACCACGGTCACGCCGGAGTCCGCCGCCACCTTGTTCTCCATCCCGGTACCGATCAGCGGCGAGCGGGTTTTGAGCAACGGTACCGCTTGGCGCTGCATGTTCGAGCCCATCAGCGCCCGGTTCGCGTCATCGTGCTCCAGGAACGGAATCAACGAGGTGGCGACCGAGACCAGCTGATTGGGAGAGACGTCCATCAGGGTGACCTGTTTGGGATCCACCCAGAGGAAGTCGCTGTTGTGGCGGCAGGAGACCAGCGTGTTGGTCAGTCGATTCTGGTCATCGCTGGGCTCATTGGCCTGGGCGATGAAATGCTCCTCTTCTTCGAGGGCGCTGAAGAACCGTACATCGGATTGGATACACCCCTCCTTGACATAGCGGTAGGGGGTCTCGACGAAACCGTACTCGTTGACCCGCGCAAACGTCGACAATGAGGCGATGAGGCCGATGTTCGGACCCTCCGGTGTCTCGATGGGGCAGATGCGACCGTAGTGGGTGGAGTGCACATCGCGCACCTCGAACCCCGCGCGCTCCCGGGTCAGACCACCGGGTCCGAGCGCCGAGAGACGCCGTTTGTGGGTAATCTCGGAGAGGGGATTGGTCTGGTCCATGAACTGGGACAGCTGGCTGGAGCCGAAATACTCCTTGACCACAGCGCTGACCGGCTTGGCGTTGATCAGGTCGTGGGGCATCAGCGTGTCGAGCTCCTGGCTCATGCTCATCCGCTCTTTGATCGCCCGCTCCATGCGCACCAGGCCGATGCGGTACTGGCTCTCCATCAACTCGCCCACGGCGCGCACCCGGCGGTTGCCCAAGTGGTCGATATCATCGACCGAGCCGCGGCCGTTCTTCAACTCGATCAGATGCCGCACGGTCTCCATGATATCCAGCGGCGTGAGCGTTGTCTGCTCCAGCGGTGTCTCGAGCTTGAATTTGTAGTTGAGCTTTAGTCGCCCGACCCGAGACAGGTCATACCGTTCCGCGTTGAAAAACAGGTTTTCGAAGAGCGCGTTCGCCGTCTCCATCGTCGGTGGATCACCGGGACGGAGGCGCCGATAGATCTCCATGATCGCCTCTTCCTTGGAGCTGATTTTATCGGCGACCAGGGTGTCCCGAAGATATGAACCCACGTTCAAATCATCGATGAACAGGGTTTTGAAGCTCTTGATTTTCGCTTCGCGCAGGCGATCGATTTTGCTTTCAGTGATCTCTTCATTGCACTCGAGCAGTACTTCGCCCGTGCCTTCGTCGATCACGTCGTCCGCGGCAATTTTGCCCACCACTTCGGAGACATCCATCGGGACTGTCTCCAGCTTGGCCTCCCGCATCTTGCGGATCGCCGAGCGGGTGAATTTGCGGTTCTTCTTGACCACAATACTGTTGCCGATCTTGATGTCGCGAATCGCCCGCTGACCCTCGAGCAACTTGTAGTCGACGCTCTTCTTGAACCGCTTGCCCGACTCGAGAAAAATCGTCTCCGAGGCGTAGAAATAGTTGAGCAGCTCCTGGGTGGCGTAACCCAGGGCGCGCAACAGCACGGTGGCCGGCATTTTGCGACGCCGGTCGATGCGCACGTAGATGATGTTCTTGGCATCGAACTCGAAATCGAGCCAGGATCCGCGGTAGGGAATGACCCGCGCGGAGTAGAGCAACTTCCCCGAAGAGTGGGTCTTGCCCTTGTCGTGGTCGAAGAACACGCCCGGCGATCGGTGGAGCTGGCTGACCACGACGCGCTCGGTGCCGTTGATCACGAAGGTGCCGTTCTCGGTCATCAGCGGGATCTCACCAAAGAACACCTCCTGCTCTTTGATGTCGCGCACAATCGGCTCCTCGCCGTTTTCCACTGCGGCGTCGTAGATGATCAACTGAATGGTCACCTTCACCGGAGCAGCATAGCTGATCCCGCGCTGGCGGCATTCGTCCACATCGTACTTGGGTTTTTCGAGGGAATACCCCAGGTAGGCCAGCTCGCTGGTCCCCTTGAAATCCCTAATCGAAAACACGCTGTTGAAAACCCCGTGCAATCCGGTGTTATCACGCTTGTCAGGGGGAATGGTCGCCTGCAGAAACTTCTCGTATGAGGTTTTCTGGATTTCGATGAGATGGGGGATATCGATGATTCTCCGGATCTTTCCGAAAGATTCTCGATGTCGGTAGTTCGCCTGAGCTATAGATGCCATGAACTAGCTCCCTTTAGACACAGATTATAAAGAGATGATTACCACAAATGCGGTGGTGATCAGTCTGCAAACAAACGCCAACCCAGCTTTCGAAAGAATTCCGAAAGTGGGCATCGACCGACTCGGCACGACATAACGCCTGAATCGGAACCTCCGTCTGGCTACTTCACTGTAACCGTGGCGCCTGCATCCTCGAGCTTTTTCTTGATCTCTTCGGCTTCCTCCTTGGTAACGGCCTCTTTGACAACCTTGGGCGCGCTCTCCACAACCTCTTTGGCTTCTTTGAGGCCGAGGCTGGTGATTTCGCGGATCGCCTTGATGACGTTAATCTTTTTATCACCAAAAGAGGTCAATTCAACGTCAAATTCGGTTTTCTCTTCTTCGGCGGGGCCATCGGCGGCCACCATGCCGCCACCAACTGCCACAGGTGCAGCGGATACGCCCCATTTCTCTTCCAGCTCTTTTGTCAAAGCGGCAACATCCATCACAGAAAGGCTGCTCAAATATTCGACGACTTGTTCCCGGGTGATATCAGCCATTGTTTTACTCCCTCATCGGTTTAAGGTCCCGTGTTTCGGGTTGACCTTTCAATATATCGATCTTTCGCTTCCCGCCATTTCGAGAAGACTATTGTTGTTCCTCTAGCTGCCTCTGCCGTGCGCTCAACAGGTACACGAAGTTTTGTGCCGGCGCGGCGAGCAGTCTGACCATCCCCTGGGCCGGGGCCATAAAAGTGGCCAACAAAGTGGCCTTGAGCTCATCTTTACCGGGCATCTTGGACAGGGCGTGCACCCCCTGGGCGTCAACGACCTCGCCCTCCAAAACACCGCATTTGATTTTCAGTTTTTCGTTGGTTTTGACAAAATCGACGATCACTTTGGCCGAGGAGACCGGATCTTCATAGGACCAGGCGATGGCCGTCGGACCGGCGAGATGCTCTTCCATATTCGCCAAGTAGGCCTGCTCTTTGAGCGCAATCTTGGTCAGTGTATTCTTGACGACTTTGTACTCTACATCGACCTTCTCGAACTCTCGGCGCAGGGCATTGATGCTCTCCACATCCAACCCGCGAAAATCGGTCAGGACAGCCGAAGCGGCCCGCCCGAAGCGCTCGCGAATCTGTTCAATCTGAATCTGTTTTTCCGATCGCAGCATGACAATATCCTATCTTCCGCCCATCGACTGGTGATCAATTTTAACGCCCGGTCCCATCGTCGACGACACGGTCACCCCTTTGATATAGGTGCCCTTGGCGGTCGACGGCTTCGCCTTGACGATGGCTTCGATCAGCGCGTCAAAGTTCTCACCGAGCTTTTGTGCGTCAAAGGAGACCTTACCAATCGGCGCATGGACAATACCCGCCTTTTCGACTCGATATTGCACGCGTCCGGCCTTGGCCTGGCGAACCGCCTCGCCCACCTCCATGGTGACCGTGCCCACCTTGGGATTGGGCATCAGCCCCCGAGTCCCCAGGATGCGACCGATCTTTCCCACTTTGGCCATCATCGGCGGAATGGCGATGGTCGTGTCGAACTCCAGCCATCCCCCTTTGATCTTCTCGATCAGATCTTCACCACCGACGAAATCAGCGCCCGCATCGAGGGCTTCCTGCTCCTTCTCGCCGCTGGCGAACACCAGCACCCGCACCTTTTTGCCCAAACCGTTGGGCAATACGACCGCACCGCGGACCATCTGATCCGCGTGCTTCGGATTCACCCCGAGCTTGATCGCCACGTCGACGGTCTCGTCGAATTTGACCTTGGCCGCCTCTTTTACCTTGGCCATGGCTTCAGCAACCGTGTACAATTTGTCCCGGTCGACTGCCTCCCTGGCCCCCTTCATTCTTTTAGTTTGTTTTCCCATTTCGGCATCTGCCTCCCATGCGCTGTCCGTTTAGAGCGCGTGGTAATTGCACCCGGTGTGAGCCGGGCGACTGTGAATCAATCGATTTCGATGCCCATCGACCGGGCGGTGCCTCTCACCGATTGGCACGCCGAATCGAGGTCAGCGGTATTGAGGTCGGGCAATTTGAGCTCGGCTATTTTGCGCACTTGGTCTTGCGTAATCCGGCCGACTTTGTCTTTGTTGGGGGTTCCCGAGCCCTTTTCCAGCTTGGCCTCTTTCAAGATCAGACGGGACACCGGCGGTGTCTTGGTGATGAACGAGAAACTGCGATCCGCAAAGACCGTGATGACCACGGGGATCACCATCGCCTCGGCGGCCTGGGCCTGGGTCTTGGCGTTGAAGGCCTTGCAGAACTCCATGATGTTCACACCGTGCTGCCCCAGCGCCGGACCGATTGGCGGCGATGGATTGGCCTTACCCGCGGGTACCTGAAGCTTTATCTGTCCAATTATCTTCTTCATCTTATCTGCTCCGATTCGCTAGTCGCTGCTCAGTTCATCGACGCTCGAGATCAGCTCTCCTTCTCGACCTGCGTAAACTCCAACTCCACAGGAGTGGCGCGACCGAAAATACTCACCAGCACGACAACTTTTTGTTTTTCCGATTTTACCTGATCCACGACACCGGAGAATCCCTGGAACGCCCCGTCGATGACGCGGACCTCGTCCCCCTCCTCAAACCGAATAATCGGTGTGGGCTTGGTCGCTCCGACCTCCATTTGACTGATGATCTTAGCGATCTCGTGGTCCGGCACCGGCGTGGGGGATTGGTTGCCGATAAAATTGGTCACCTTCGAGGTGTTCTTGACCAGGTGCCAGGTTCTCTCGTTCAGCTCCATCTGAATGAAGATGTAGCCGGGAAAGAACTTCCGCTCACCAATGCGCTTCTTGCCCCGCACGACCTCTTGAACCGTCTCCGTCGGAATGAGAATATCGCCGAAGTGCTCCTCCATGCCTTCGCTCTTGATGCGCTCTTGCAGCGAGGTCCGCACTTTGTTCTCATAACCCGAGTAAGTTGTCACAATGTAGTATTTCATTGTCATGACTTCCGGCTCCTGCAGGGCCGACGTGTTACCGGCGCCGTTGTCTCGTTCCGGTCTCCTATTTCTACAAATAAATAAGATCCGTGGCCCACCACCAGAAGAAGTCAAATAATCCGATGATAATGGAAGCAATAACTGAGATTATAATGACGACCACTGTAGAAGCGGAAAGCTCTTTGCGGGTCGGCCAAGTGACTTTCGACAACTCGTTGATAATCTCGACCGTGAGGCGATTGACCTTGGGATGACGCCAGAGATAGACCGCCAGCGCCACGGCCAGGCCGCCGCCCGACAGGATCACGATCCAGTTCTTCGGGGCGGGAACCTCCGTAAACGTCAGGTTCAGTGAGGTCCAAACTGTTTCAATGAGTTTGACGAACAACCACCCAAAGACCAGTGCGCCGGCAAAAAACAGCACGTGGACATACTTCATCAAACCGAGCGTCGTGGGTGTCGCTGCCTCGTTTTTTGTATTCATCGCCGTTTCTCTCAGCTATCGCTCATTACCAGCAGGCCAGGAGGGACTCGAACCCCCAACCTATGGATTTGGAATCCACCGCTCTACCAATTCGAGCTACTGGCCTTTAAACAAAGACACTTCCGGGAGGGAAGTGCCTTGTTCCAATCAATTTTTACCTCGTCTCGCGATGTTCGGTATGCGTTCGACATCGCGGGCAGTACTTGCTAAAGGCGAGTTTACCCGTGGTCTTGCGCTTGTTTTTTGTTGTAGTGTAGTTCCGCTCGGAACACACCCTACATTCAAGTGTCACGATTACTCTATTTCCTGCGGCCACGACTAGGCCCTCCTATTCTTACTCGATTATCGACGAAACGACGCCGGCTCCCACTGTCCGTCCACCTTCGCGAATCGCGAACCGCATACCGTCTTCCATCGC
>JANQET010000138.1 GCA_028278265.1 Myxococcota bacterium | reverse complement strand
TTCAGGGTCAGGCTCGCCGCGGACAATTCGAGCACGCCACCGCCAGAGGACACCAATTCATATCCTCCCGCGCCCGCGGTTGTGCCGTCGCGATAGGTTCCGTACGGTGGCAGACGGTTCTCAGAGGTGCCGCCGATGCCGCCGTGACTTGCTCCTCCACAATCGTGAGGTTCGTTGTTCCAAGTCCGCTTGGCCACGTACCCCTTACCACTGACATCGATGGCAGAGTTGGCATTAACCGTCACACCGCCGGAGACGTCAATTGTCAATGGATACCACGCAATGTCGTTCTGAGACGGCGCGGTCAGAATTGATCCGTTTTCGACTAGCAATTCATTGGCGACCAGCCGTTGCACCGCCACCGTCGCACCGTTCAAGCTGAGCTCGCCTTGCACAACCAACGTCTCGACAAATTCAAGATCTTTGTTGGTAATTGTCCAATCTGAATCGACAGTTCCTTGCTGTAGTTCAATGGCCACGTGTCCCGTCACGTTCAATCGATCCAGCCCGTCGATCCCATCGGCTATCAGGCGATTGTCACCAGATACAGAGGTCACTTCGAGAGCGCTCCCAACTTCGATGAGCAGGCGATCCTCGCCAAAATCGGCAACCCCATTTCCACTGACCTCCACTTCATCGAGGCGGTGGACACCCACCAGTTCATTGCCCATCGCAGGTCCAAGGTTTTCAGTGGTCTCGATGATGATCTGGTCGCTACCGACGACATCAGCGATCTCAAAATACCAACCCTGATCGCCGGCAGCATCCAAATCGACCCAATATCCCGCGTATCCGCGATGCGCCTCCAGTGCCCCCTCTTCCAAGGTAAGAATCCAGGTGCCCACGGCCGCATTTTCCTCTACGGACAGGATGTTTTGCCTTCCGACCACTTCCAACCGGGTCTCATAGCTGGAAATCGAATCGTCGGGATCAACCGGATCATGATTGGATACGCGCAGTAGGCCCAATTGATCGCCCTGTTTGATGTGCACTGTACCAGCGCTTCCATGGCGATCCGGGTTGCTCGACGCACTATCACCACCCCGTGCAGTGACAAATCCCAAATCGGTTTCGGCCAGTGCTGTCGCAAAGCTCAGCTTCACCCGGCCGCCACCGCCGGAGTATCCATCGCCGGTAGCAGCGCCACCGTTGGCCTCGATTCGATTGCTCGCGCTGACACCACCGAGATCGGTCACGGTGATGTCAACGCTCCCGCCGGCGCCGCTACGATCCCCATCTTGTTGCCCATTAGCCAAGATGTGACCACTGGTGAGGATCAATGCGCCCGCTGTCAAATCGAGCACACCGCCACCGTATGGGACACCGGTGTTGGATCCGGCGCCCGCGGTAGTTGCCTTGAGATAGTCGCCATAAGGTGTGACACAGTTAAGCGCCCCAATCCCCGCGTGACTACCGCCAGCACAGTTATGCTCTCCGTTGTTCCACGTTCGATCGGTAATGTAGCCGAGACCACTGACATCGATTACCGAGTCAGTTCTCAACTCCACAGTGCCACCGACCTCTACGTGCAGGGGGTACCAGGTCTCTCCGTCCTGTGACAGAGCCCTGAGAATAGCGCCGTTCTCGAGCAACAGATCAGCTCCCACGGCCAACTCGGGCACGGCCAGTACTGTGTCGTCGAGCGTCACGTTATGCGGATTCGTAACTCTGTTGTTTATCCGGATGTTCTTACTGGTAAGGGTCAACGGCTCATCGATATGGTTCAGGTTGTCCAGCACAATTGTGACATCTTTTGTCATGGTCAGATTGGAAAGGCCGACCATCGTGTCGGTTATCAAAGCGTTTGTGCCCGATCCCGATGTCACTTCAAGTGAGCTTCCATCGCCGATAAAGACACGGTCCTCGCCGAAGTCGGCAGACGCACTTCCACTGACTTCTATTTCGTCGAACTGATGGATCCCGACCAGTTCATCGCCGATAGAGGTCCAAAGATCCGTTGGATCGCCGTTGGTGGCAATCTCAATCTGATCATCTCCGTGTACGGCAACTATTTTGTAATAGGGTCCGTCAACATCGCTCGCATCCAAGTCAACCAAGTATCCCACGTAATTGCGATGGGCCAGCAGTGCCCCCGATTCTAAGGTGAGAGTCCAAGTTTGTGCTTCGGGATTTTCCTCGGCAAAGTAAATCACCTGGCGTCCAATCGCTTCCAAGTGTGTTACATAACCCGAAACCGTAAAGCTAGGGCTCACAGGATCAGGAATGTGATTCGAAATTTTCAGTTTGCCTAACGTCCCGGTCTCGCGCAAATACACCGTTCCTGCGCTGCCGCGATGAATGGGTTTGGCTGTGCTCTCACCACCCCGCGCGGTGACGTAGTCGAAATCATTTCCAGCATCTGATGTCCCATAGTGCAAAACAACCCGCCCTCCGGCACCCGCATAACACTGTGAGAGTTCGCCGCCACCGTTGGCCGCTATTCGGCCGCTCTCTCCGATTCCCTCTACTGTAGCGACGTCTAGATATATGCTCCCACCGGCACCTCCGTGATAGTTTTCAAATTTGCCATTGGCCAGTATGTCGCCACCGGACAATACCAATCCGCTGGCGTTGAGGGCCAACACGCCACCACCGAACCTGCTGTCATAGTATGACCCTGCCCCAGCGGTGGCGGCAGCGCGATAGTCTCCGTACGGTGTCATGCAGTCAAACGTTGTCCCTGTTCCCCCGTGGCTCGCACTGTGTTTGTTTCCATTGCAATAGTGTATCTCGTTATTCCACGTACGACCTCCGCGGTAGCCCTTACCACTGACGTCGATTACGGAATCGGCGCCCACCGTGACGTTTCCGACCACGTTCACTATCAATGGATACCAGACAATGTCGTCCTGCGGGCGTGCAGTAAGGGTCGCACCGGTGTTCAAATCGAGGTTTCCGCCCACATCTAGATTATGCAATGTAGCCGTTGCACCCTCGATGAGAACACTTCCGCTCACCCCAAGCGAGGTCATCGCAACCTCACCACCGGACTCGACTGTCAATGCCCCCAGCAGTTGGCATCTACCGCCTGACGGTGTATCAAATCTCCCGCCGCTCTGGACCGTGACATGTCCCAGTGGGATATCCCCGTCACAGGTCAGCACGCCGCCGCTCTGTACGGTGATATTTCTACCTCTCATAGTTTCATCAGTCGTTTGCGTATCTGAAATCGCGACAGCCGGCTCTTCGCTGGTGACCGTCAAGTTGCAGCTCGCATCTAACCCACCGAATGACGCGGTCAATACTGCCGCGCCATCGAGCTGAACCGCGTACGCGCCGTCCTGTGTGGGAACCGCAACCGTTTCATTGCTGCTGGTGTAGGCACTCTGTCCTGTAACGTACAGTGTGTGAGAGCCTTGTCCGGATACGTCCGCTGTCGCGGTTACCTGCAATTGGACCGCGACGGGTTCGACTGACGAATACTGCACTTGGATATTCGTCGGTGTCACGCTCAGCCCGGTAACGGTGTAGGTCACATCCGCACTCGAAGGATCAGTGGGATCATTCCCCGTGGCGATCTCCAGTCCATCGGAGAAACCGTCCCCATCGGTGTCGGGATTCAGCGGATCTGTCTGGTATTGATTGATCTCCTCGGCATCTGACAGCCCGTCCCCGTCGGTATCGGCGAGCAGCGGATCGGTCTGATGCACAAAGATTTCGTCGTAGTCCGAAAGGGTGTCCCCATCGGTATCCACCAGATTGGGGTCCGTACCGTAGAGGATGATCTCCTCTCCATCGTTCAGCCCATCGTCGTCACTATCCGAATCTTTAGGATCAGTATTATACGAGGGATCGAGCTCGTCCCCGTCGGTCAAGCCGTCCCGATCCGTGTCCGGGTGTCCGGGATCGGTACCATTGGTGACTTCGTATAGATTGGTCAGCCCGTCGCTGTCCGCATCCTCGTCACCATCCGGTGTGCCGTTGGAATCGGTGTCGACCAATGTGGGATCGAGGCCAAGTCTGATCTCCACCTCATCGGGCAAGCCATCATCGTCAAAGTCCTGATCAGACGACGGCGTCACATTGATCGTGACATCGCCAATCTCGTTGACCAGACCAGCCACGAGTAGTGGTGTCGTAATGGTGACGCTTCCAGGTGCCATTCCGTTGAACACCGCTTCGTTGCCGACGAAGATGGCCAAATCTGCGGTCACTGCACTAGCGCGGTTAAACCCGTAAACACCGAAGTTATTGAGTGTATCCAGCACACCGTGAACGACCAAATCTCCGTCATTGACCGTCACATCGTTGAGCATGATCTCGTTCACCGTCAGAGAGCCGCCGTCTTGTTTCAGCTCCCCATCTCCAATGAACGCATCCAGCGAGGTGGTATCCCCATCACCGGTGTCAATTTCCAACACCTTGCCGCTCTCGATCAGTATCCGATCATTGCCGAAATTGGCTGTGGCACCACCGCTGACATCGAGCTTATCCAAGAGATGGACACCGACCAGATCCCCGTCGACAAACCCGTTCAGGTTGCTCGAACAAACGATGGTCAGCGTGTCTTCGCTCGCATCTGAGGTGACGATCTCGTAAAAGGGTCCTTCTAAAGTTGAGGCGTCGACGTCAATCAGGTAGCCGTCATATTGCCGATGGGCCAGAATCGTTCCGGCGCCAAGGCTCAATGTCCAAGTACCGTCACCATTGTTCACTGCGTCGAGCAGTTGATGCTGTCCCACCACTTCCAGTTCCGTGGCTTGGTTAGACACCACATCTCGCTCCAAAACCACATCCCGGTTCGATATCTTCAACTGACTTTGCTCGCCCGACTGTTGAATAAAGACTGTCCCAGCGCTTCCGTTGTAGTCTCCATTGGCGGGATTGCCAGTATAACCTCCCCTTGCTGTGATCTTAGCAATATTGAGAATGGATGAATCCACGTAATTCACGGTGACGCGGCCACCGCCTCCCCCGCCGGGACTACCAGAATCCGAATCTCCACCATTTGCTTCCATGCTACTGGCGGCGTCCATTTGAAGGGTAGCGACGTCTATATTTATACTGCCGCCAGCGCCACTCCAACCGATGTTATTGCGGTAGCCAAAACCATTGGCCAAGAGGGATCCGTTGCTGAGTTCCAAGCGGTTCGCTTTGACCATCAACACACCTCCCCCAAAGCTTTTGAGTCCAGAGGGCTCATTTCCCTCACCCCCTCCGGAGCCTCCATACCGGGAATGTCGATAATCACCGTAGGGGGGTACACCGCCGGCATTGTTATGTCCCCCGTGACTCCCTGCCCTGTAGGGATGCGAATCGTTGTTCCACGTCCGGGCTTCAACATATCCCTTACCGCTCACGTCAATCGACGAGCCTGTCACAGACACTGTTCCCCCAACGTCGATCTTCAGGGGGTGAAGCATCGTCCCGCTTTGATCATGAGCAGTCAGCACAGATCCACCCGTCATCGTGAGATCACCGCCAACCTTCAAATCGCTGAGGATTACTGTTGTTCCATCTCGTAATTCCAACCCATTGTCTGTTTGAAGTGTGCCGAGCACCTCCAGTGTGGTGTTCGACAAGCTCAACTCGTTGTAGTGGTGGTCGTCGGTAAGCTGGATGGTTACATCGGGTGTTCCGACCAGTTTGTCGAGCCCCACTACCATTGCCGCCCGCAGTACACTTTTGCCGGAATTGGCGGTGATGGTCAGGGTTTTCCCGTCATCAATGACCACTCTGTCTTCTCCGAAATCGGCGATCGAGCCGGCACTCACCTCTATTTGATCGAGGCGATGCACACCGACCATCTCTCCCTTGACTACATTCGACAGATCGGTATCGATCGCCGTCAGCAAGGTTAGACTATTGTTGGCCGGGTCTGAGGACAGGATCTCATAGTAGGGACCTTCCGTAGTTGACGCATCGACGTCGACGAAGTAACCCGCGTACTGACGATGCTGGAGTACGGCCCCATGCTCCAAGATCAACGTCCAAGTGTTGTTGCCGTTGTCTACAGCATTAATAATATGGTGCCGGCCAACAGCCTCCAGGTTGGACGTCAAGGAGGAAGCCACATCGCGATTCTGCACAATGTCCCGATTCGATATCTTCAATCTGGTGTTCTCGCCCGACTGATGAACAAAGACGGTTCCTGCGTTCCCGTTTGCTACCGGATCATCCCACCACTCGGGATCAATCCCGCCACGTGCGGTAACTCGGTCGAGAACCGATGTTGAGGAGTGCTCGTAGTTCACCGTCACTCGACCCCCGCCACCTGAACCGTGATGGCTATTGCGGTTTGAATACGAATCGCTCGCATCTCCACCATTCGCCTCTATACGACTGGTCGTATCCACGTGAATCTCGGTCACATCCACGTCGATGCTGCCACCTGCACCACCGAAGTTGTAGTTGGGCACATAAATGCCGCGCCCATTGGCCAGCAGATACCCGTCCTCGAGAACAAGACTTGCCGCTCTCAGGGTCAGCGCTCCACCGCCAGAGCTGTGCACACTCGAACCACCCGCTCCTGGAAACTGTGCATGCCGATAGTCACCATAAGGTAATACCAGGCCGAGGCTATCATAACCCCCATGGCTCCCGGCTCTGGAGCTGTGCTCTTCGTTGCCCCAGGTGCGTTTGTTAACATAACCTTTGCCGCTCACATCGATAGATGATCCTTCACGTACAGTCACCACACCACCTGTGTCGATGGTCAACGAATAAGGCGTTATTCCGTCCTGGTCATGGGAAGTTAACACCGATCCACCGGCAAGGGTCAGATCTCCCCCTGTATCGACACCGTTTGCAATAACGGTCGAACCGCTGTGCAATTCCAAACCGTTCTCTGTGGTCAGCGTACCGAATACCTCGAGCGTCGTGTTTGTCAGACTCAATTCGCTGCAGTGGCTGTCGCGTACCTGCAGAGATATCTCCGGGGTTCCGATCAAATACTCCAGTCCCACCACCATGGCAGTGCGCAGCACTCCTCCGCCAGATTCAGAGATAAGGGTCAGCGGGTTTTGCGCATCGACGAGGAGTCGGTCCTCACCAAAATCTGCAAGAGAACCGGCGCTGATTTCGATCTCGTCAAGGCGATGAATGCCGACCAGCTCTCCTCCGACCACGGTGGAAAGGTCTGCCCCGGATGCGGTAGATATGGTTAAGCTATGGGCAACGTTATTGAATGATACGACCTCATAATAGGGCCCCTCGGGTGTCGAGGCATCCAAATCAACGGTATATCCCGCGTACCCTCGATGCGCTGCCAAGGCCCCGTATTCGAGGATAACCGTCCATGTGTTGTTTCCGTTATCCTTCGCATTGACAATGCGGTGTTGACCCACCACCTCCAAACCGGTCGTCAGGGACGAGGCGATATCTCGAGATGAGTCCTCATCTCGATTTGAGATTTTCAGTTTTGCGCTCTGCCCGAGTTGACGAACGAATACACTACCTGCATTCCCGTTCGCGATCGGATCATTCCACCATCTCGGTGCAGTTCCGCCACGTGCGGCAATTCGGTCCAGAACTAGAGCTGAGGTGTGCTCGTAGTTCACCGTCACTCGACCTCCGCCACCTGAACCGTGATGACTGCTATTGCTTGCATATGAATTGCTCGCATCTCCGCCATTCGCCTCTATACGACTGGTCGCATCCATCTGAATCGCGGTCACATTCACGTTGATGCTACCGCCGGCACCGCCATAGTTGTAGTTACTCCCATAATATCCTCGCCCGTTGGCGAGCAGATAGCCGTCTTCGAGAACGAGACCGGCTGCCTTCAACGTCAGTGCGCCGCCGCCATAGCTATTGACGCTGGCTCCGCCGGCACCGGAGTGACGTGCATGCAGATAGTCACCATAGGGGGCAACCAATCCCAGGCTGTCTTCTCCACCGTAACTTCCGGCTCTTGAGCTGTGTGGCTCATTGTTCCAGGTTTGCTGTTCGATGTATCCCTTTCCGCTCACATCAACAGATGATCCTCCCTTGACGGTTACTTCACCCGTCACATCGATATTCAACGCATGGGGAGTGGATCCGGTCTGTGTTGGTGGGGTCACCATTGACCCGTTCGTCAGCGTCAGATCACCACCAACGGCCACATTCTTCGCAACAATGGTCGATCCATCGTGCAGCTCGAGCCCGTTGTCCACGGAGAACGTTCCCGAGACCTCAATCGTCGTGTTGTAGAGCCTCAACTCCTCACAATGACTGTCAGTCAGCTGCAACGTGATATCTGCGGTTCCGATCAGCCGATCGATCCCCACCACCATTGCCGCGCGCAGCACACCGCCGCCGGAATGCGCGGTGAGGGTCAAGGTCTTCCCGGGATCGATTACGAGCCGATCTTCACCGAAATCAGCTGTCGCATTTCCGCTGATCTCAATCTGGCCAAACCGGTGTACACCGACCAAATCCTTGGCAATGACGCTTGAAAGATCGACACCGTTCCCGGTATTCAGTATCAGGGTTTCGGATTCGATCTCCGCTCCTATAATCTCGAAATAAGGCCCTTCTGGGGTCGTAGGATCAACATCGACCAAGTAGCCCACATAGTTACGATACTCCCACAACGATCCACTTTGCAATTGAAGCGTCCAAGTACCATTCCCATTGTCGATCGCATCTACAATCCGTTGACGTCCAATCACTTCCAGCGGCGTCACGTTCGGCGAATTCACTGAGCTCGGAGACGTGGGATGAACAATCTGATTGGATATCTTCAAATTCTGTTGGCTTCCGACTTGTTCCATGAACACTGTACCGCTGCCGCCGCGCCTCGAAAGAGTACCATACGTGCTCTGGCCACCGCGTGCAGTGACATAGCTGAAATCGTTGCCATCGGTCACAGTGGTAAAGTTCAGGGAGACGCGCCCTCCTCCGCCGGAATATACGTCGGTATTTGCGCCCCCTCCATTGGCTTCAATTCGGCCTTCCGAACCGATCCCTTCGATGGTTTCAACGGAAACTTTGATACTCCCACCGGCTCCGCCGTCATTGCCCCCGCGCAACCCGTTGGCAAGCAGATCGCCATGATCCAGGAACAGCCGAGCCGCTGTCAGCTCCAGTACACCCCCCCCCTGCGATGTGCTCTCCCATCCTCCTGTTCCTGCGGTACTCGCGTTTCGATAATCCCCGTAAGCGGTCATCCCGCCACAGTTGGCAAAACTACCCAGACCGGCATGACTTGCGCCATAGCAGTTGTGCGGTTCACCGTTCCACGTCCTGCGTAATCCGTAACCCTTCCCACTAACATCAATAACCGCATCAGAGCGCACCTCCACGTCACCGTTGACATCGATTACCAAGGGGTACCATTCATCGCCGTTTTGGGACAGTGTGGTGAGGGTCGCACCGCTCAATAGCGTCAGATCGCCACCCACAGTGAGCAGGCTCACGGTCACCAATCCCCCTTCGACTAGTACATTTCCTTCTACATTGATTGCTGCTGCATGAACTTCTCCACCTGCCTGGACAATGAGTGAGCCGGTCACGTCTAACAGCTCAGCGAGGGTTTCGACCCGACCGCCGTTCTGCACCCGTAGATTTTGAATCGAGATCAATTCATTGACGATCAAGACACCGCCGTCCACCACCACCACGTTCTTCGACTTCATATCAGGTGTCACACTCATCGTCGAATCGACCTCAATCGTGTCGGGCTCCGGCAAGATGGTCAGCACGCAGTCATCAGAGAGATTGTTGATAACCGCTGTCAGATTGATCGGCAGGGTGCCTTCACTAAGGACGGTGAAGACTCCGTCACCCGCAGGCGATACCACCAGCTCGTCGCTGGTCTTGTACTCGACGCCGAATCCCTCTGTCACATCCACATCGAATTTGCCGATCGGGACTGTTACCTCTGCCGTTACAGTAATTTCGACAATGACGTCCTCGTAAGGAGAGAACTCCACCTCCTGTGCTTGAGGAGTCACAACGACATCTGTGACCAGGCTGGTAATGTCAAAGCTGCTCGGATCGGTCGGATCGGTGCCGGCGTGATGTTCGATACCGTCATTGACACCATCCCCATCACTGTCCGCATCGAACGGATCGGTCCCAAGGACTACCTCTTCGGCTGCGGTCAGTCCGTCACCGTCTTGATCCTCAGCACCGTCCAGTTCATTGGTCGGATCCAAGCCCAACTCAATTTCAATCTTATTGGGAATTCCATCACCATCGATATCCCCATTTTCGGTCAGTGCCATAAGCGAAATGGTGTTGGCGATCCCCAGGGGTTCGCCTTGGTAATGACCAGCCAAAAAAATTGTCAATTGTTGCCCATCAACGACCCCGTTGCCGTCGAACGTCGGGGCGGTGAATCCACCGGTCATCCAGTCGAACGGTACCTCGAGGGTATCCAGCGAGATCGTACCCGCGCTGATCTGATGGCTGTACACCCCTTGGCCAAGGGCGAGTTCCAACACCTTGTGGGCGTTCTCCAACACGTAGGTCGTGCCTTGTTGTGTCGGGATGGCCACCTGTGGGCTGCAGACCGAAATCTGCTGTGCGAGGACCGCGTCTGCGTCAGCGACACCGACCAGCGACGATGTAGAGCTATCCACATCGTAACAGCGGTTGAGGACCACATCCTCGGTGAAGTTGAATGTCACCTGGTCACTGTCCACTGTGAACGTTCCGGTGACCGAGGACTGATCCAGCTGCACCGCCAACGGCTGCTCAGTGCCCGCACCGATCTCCACCGGCTCACTGTAGGTGAAGAGCATCGGTGGCTGGGTGGTGTTGTGAGCGACACCGAACGTCGCTTCGGCGATCGCCGGCCGCAACTTGGCAAAGGTCAGGGTCAACTGATCCGTCTCATCAAATTCGACAGGTACGATGGCCGTGTTGCTCGCCGAAATAATCACCTGTTCCGCCTGATCGTCGGTAACCGGGAATTCGGCAGATCCCAACGGCAGCGCTAAGTTGAAATTGCCCTGTCCGTCACTGGTTGCTGTACCGGTGAGCGAAACATCAGTAGTAAAGTTGGATCCCACGTAGACCCCACCGTCGACCACGTGGGTCACGGTATTGTCGAACGCATCGAGAATACTGAGCCGCACCGTAGCGGTCTCGCCCACTTCGAGTTGATCCTCTTCACCGAGGGGTGCGTTGGTTTGGGCGATCAGCTCAAAATACAACCGGTCCGCCTCATTGGGTTTGACCTCAAACGGAATCGTATCGACTTCGACCATCGCCGTCTGGGGATCTCCATCATGATCGTAGGCCGCGTACTGAGCGCCACCCGGCACTATGAACACCTCGGCGAAATAGGTTGCAGCTCGCTCACTGGGTTGGGCCACGACTGAAGCCGTGCCGTTGACCATGGTGATGATAGCGGACTCGCCGATTTGAATATCATTTCCGGGTTCATAATGCGGCTTGATCGCCACATTGTCGGCAAAGCCGAAGTGAAATTCTGGATCCCAAACATCCAATATCAGAAGGTGATCATTCTGAGAGGTCAGCAAATTGCCGGCACTATCAACGGCCTTGATCTGGAAGGTGAAGCTATCGCCCGCCGGTATCGGACCGACGTGTGCGATCTCCAGGTGATCGAGCGGTCCCTCCGCAATGGAGAAGTCATGCTGATCCCCGATCCAGCTGAAATCGGCCAAATTCGCCGTGATGCGATACGCGCCAGCCGCGTGATTGACACTGAAACTGGTAGCGGCAATCCCGTTCGTATCGGACACAGAGCCAGTCAATGGACTCGAGGTGCCGAGGGTCGGATTGACCAGTTGCCAGTTGACGGATTGATCCGGTACGGGCCGGGCGGCCGAGTCGACCACCCGTACCTGAACGACCATGGTCTCACCGACCTGGCTGGTGGTGCGATTGATGGACGGATCACCTCCGTTGTAGAAATTTAAGTCGTTGGGCACCTGAGTCAGGGTGACCGTGTGCGTGTCGCTCTGGGAAGTGCCCCCCATCTCGTCGGTAAGTGCCACGACAAAGCTCATCTGCTCACCGGTCGAATCATCCACCGGCGCCGGAATGGAGGTCTGAATCTCGGTTCGACCTGTAGCGCTGTACACCTCGGTCATCCCAACAGTGGTGTCGTAGACCGTCACCGTCAGGCCGGCGTAACCCTTGTCATCGCTCAGATCCATGCCGCTGATCCGAATCTTGACCATCGCATTGAAGAAGGCCGAGCTCGGGGCCTCGATTGTCAGCAAACTGGCATCGGGCGGTTGGTCCACCACCACCGTAATCGGGTGGGTCGTGGTGGTACTCTGTCCAATCGAATCCCACACCGTCACCGTCAGATCCTGAACGATAGGATCGGTGAGTTGAAGTGTGCGCAAATCATTAATGGTGAACTGTTGCGTCTGGCTCACCGGGGCCGCAGGATAACTCCGCTCGACGGTCTGGCCGTTCCACTCGGCGCGAATTCGCGCCACACCCACATCGTCGGATGCAATAACCGTCACTTCAAATTGATCCTTCTCGATGATTTCGCTCGGTGCGTCGAGCTGATCCACGGCCGGTAAATTGTCCGGCCAAGTGAGATAGGACCGCGACCCTTCGACCACATTGCCGGCCCGGTCTCTCACATAGACGTCAAAGTAGAAACTCTCGGTCGGAGCGGGATTGTCGATTTGATAGCGAATTTGACCATCTTCGGAAATCGCGGCCAAAATCACTCCCCCTCGCTTCAGTAGGGCAATCTCCACCCCGCTGCCCCCTGGACTGTCGGCCACATCGACCACCACGGTAAAGGGTTGCCCGGCGATGGGGAGCCCCTCCCGCAGGGCACCTTCCAGGCTGAACACGGGATCATTGGGATTGTGAGAATCGGATGTTCTGGTAATCGAGACGATCGTCGAATCGACTGAATTGCCATATCCGTCGATCGCCCGGGCCATGAAATAATACTGTCCCGATTCGCTGTAGTTCAGCAGGACCTTGTACTCAGGACCGTAGTGGGTGGCGACCAATGTATAGCTCGTTTCCACCGGATGGTATTCGTAGAACTCGACCTGCGCGACCGCGTACTCGCTATCGATCACCTCGGCGTGCAGCACGAGTGGGCGTTCGGCCGTGTGGCCGGATGCAGTGAGATCCACGACAAAAGCGTTGACCGGCAGCCCGTCCCCCTGAAGCATCGCAGACCGAACAACCGATTGGCGGATCTCTCCCCAGATCGTTTCCACGGCACAGGTGATCTCAAAGGGCTGACCATTGAGCAGGTGGGTCGGCACGGGCAATCTGGCACTGAACGGGGTCTCATGTCGTTGCGCCACGAGTCTTCCCCCAACCGTGTAGCTGATCGCGTTGATCGCCTCTGCGTTGTGCAGCTCCAGCGAAATCGGATCAGTTTGAGAGAACACGTGCCGCACTGCCGGCGAGGCGAGTGCCGCTGAGCCGCTCAACATATTCTGCGGCAGCCGATAGAGGGCCATGCCCAGCGCTCCGTATCCGACGAACAGCCGATCGTCGCGAACCGCCATCGAGGTGACCAGATGGGGGGTCGTAGCAATGGTACTCACCGGAATGGTCGACCAATCCCCATGGGTGTTCACGACACTGATATCAGTGCCGGAGGCTACCCACAGCCGACCGGCCCCGAGGGTTAGGGCAACCACTGTTTGCCCAAAGGTGAGCTGCGCGGTGTCCAATTGATTCAATCCCAACCGAAATACGTCCGTACCCACTGCGTAAAACAGATAGTCCCCATCACTTGTAAGGAGATACACGGGTTGGGCCGCATCGACGACCGCGCTTCGGCGAACCGGATGATAGGCGTCCACCGGTAGCTCTGGCACCTCGATGCGATAAATTTTGTTGTTGGAGGTGCTGGCGAAGATCGTCTCCCCAACAGTGGTCAGCGCTTCGATGTCCGCACCTTCGGCAACCACCGTGTGGCTGACCGGCACTGATCCAACTTGTGGGGCAATGTACAGATTGGACCCCGCAGCTGCGATCACCAGTGAACCGGTGGTGGCCAGGTGGGTATACGGCGCATCCTCGAATATCGTCTTGGTTTTGCCGGTTGTGGAAAGAGAGATAATCCGCTGCAGATCGGGCTGCAACAGATACATCCGCCCCCTACCGGCGGCGATCTGGGAAATCGCCACGGTGAATGCCGACGGATAGACCGACTCGTTCCACTCCCCTTGGTCGTCCTGGGTGATTGAGGCCAGCCCGTAGCTGCCCGCTGCAGCGAGATAGGCTTCCCCCGTAATCAATACATTTTGTACGTTGCCCTTGGGCGTCGGGTTCTGGTATCGAAGCACCGCGGCGCTCGCCGTCCGGGTCATTTCGATGACACCCCCTTCGGCTCCCCCCAACCAGATCTTGCCGGCGGCGATGAACGCAGCGGACACATCATCCGAGGTGGTCAAGGGCAGATGACCGATCAATTCGGGCAGGTCGGAATGGCGAATATCTATGATTTGGACATGACCCTCAGAAGAGATGCCGATCAGATCCCCTTGAAGTGATAACAGACGCTGGGCGTCGACGCCGATGTGGAATCGCTGCTCTGTGGACTGATCGCCCACCACCAGCAGATGACCGTCGCGCTCTGCCGCGAAAATTCGCTCTGGTGTCTGAGCCACTGCAGTGAAGTTACCGCCAACGGTCTCGACAATCTGAAAGTTGCCGTCAACGACCAACAGCTGATGGTGGGTCACCACCACGAACCGGTCCCCACGGGACTGGACATCCACGACCGGCGCACCCAGTTGCAGGGTGCCGCTGTCTTCGACCGCATTCCCCAAAATGGTGAAACCGCGCAGCTCAGCACCCATCGCGGCGATCGCCCGATCTCCGGCCATCGCCAGGTGTGAGACGTGCCCCTGCATCGGTTTGTTGCTCAGGGGGGTGAAGTTGTCCTTAGTGTCCAGAATCGCGATCCCCACGCCATCGAGCGCCACCATCACCCGGTGGTCCAGCACCTCGAGGGCTGTGATCGGCGTATCCATTACAGCGCGCGCAGTGGTTCCGTCGACTTCGTAAAGTCCGTGCAGTGTGCGCCCCTCTGCGAACCATGCCTCACCCACGGTAGGCACGCCGACGGTAAAGGGCCGCGTCTGGCCCGCCATGGCGAAGCCCAGTCCATCGACAATGGTGATCGGTCGACTGGCTGTGCTCTCATTGCCCATCCCGTCAAACGCGATCGCGGTCACGCGCAGCTCGGTGGTCAGCGCAGGTACGGTCAGCGTGACCTCCTCGTCACCGGATGCCAGTAACTGATCCACGTCGTTGTAGACAGCGATGTGAGTGGCCACGGTATCATCGTACTCGGCGATGTTCCCGATACGGGCGTACAGGTCGGAGCCGCTCATCAGGTGGCGCCCCACCCCGGCTATCTCCGGTTCGGGAATGTGGTGTTGGGGAAAGAGCTTGATCCCCACCGCGTCGGCGGTCAAATAGCTGTAGCTGTCCCCGTAATACGCCTCGACTGTGACGAACAGATTTTCCCACACATCCACCTCGGGAAGGATCAGATCCACGGCTCCGGCGGTGTTGGTTACCAGCCGACGATCGATTAACTCCTGATTGAAATTCCTCAGCACTACCGCGGCAAAGCGGAACGCACCGATGCCAACCACTTCATCAGGGGTGGTGTAGCTCACTGTGAGCACACCGCCCTCGGTGAACTCATCGTTGTTCTGCGGATCAAACACCTGAACCGTTCCGCCGCCGGTGATGTTTTCGACCAGGGTCACATTGTAGGTCGTGCTGGGTACCCCATCGATCGCCACCTCGAACGATGCCGAATCGATATCATCGGGCACATCGATCCATTGCGCCACTCTGGCGCCTCTTCCTCGGCCCATGGTTCTGGCCGGATCACTATTCCACGTCAGACTGGCATCGGCGATTCGCGCGGCACTGTCCATCACCACCGCAGCCGGCACTACAGCGCCCTTGGCCAAGGTGGCGACCGAGGTGGGCGAGGTGCCGGCGATGGTCGGATTTGCCGTCGTATCCCGACTCAGGGTAGCCGTGTCAACCGTACCGCTGCGATCTACTCGCACCGCATTGAGATCGGCACCGGTAATGGCGGCCCGCTCGATAAACCACATCTGTTGGTGGTCTTCCCACACCGGCGTTGCCGGCAACAAGCTGCCGTCGGAGTTGGTAAAATGGATCGACTCACCGCCGAGGGTGTTCGATCGAGCCAGATCGCTGATCAGAACCCCCATCGGTGCCTCGGTCAAGGCGGGAGCAAATCCGGTCAGCTGCTGCTGGGCAATCGTGTCCCGCGCCAATATCGCGCCGGCCTGTGCCTCGCTTGCGGCCACTCGGCGGTACATTCGATCCGCCTCGAACACCAGCGCAGCTGTACCGTCGGTCAACTGGGCCACCAGCTGCTGACCATCGAATGCGTGCCAGGTGTTCGCCAGATACGGCCCATTGGCGAGCACCCACAGCAGCTCTCCGTCGTCGACGACGCGAGCGATCTCGCCACCGATCTCCCAACCCCCTAAGTCGACCAACGATCCCTCGGGAATGCCTCCGCCGACTACCTCGATTTCATATCGATGGAGATGACGGCCACTCCAGGTATAGATCATCGGACCAACTACCAGCAGGTGTTCCGCCGGATCGATACTGGTTACGAAAAGCCTGGACAACAGCAAGGTCCCCTCGGTGGACACCCCAAACCCGTGCAGCTCGTCATAAGTGGTCAGCACGTAGAGCCGATCACCGGCGATAGCGGTCGCCTTGACCGGATCGGCGATCGAATGTCCCACGACCTGAATCATTTCCCCACCTGCAAAAACGCAAGCGTCGAACAACGCCCCATGTCGAGTGAAGAATATGGTGCCGCTCCCTCCCAGCAGCTCCCCGAGGAACTGGTGTCGGTGCACTGTCCCCAGAGCACCGGTCTCGATAGGCCAAAAGAGGAGATGGCGATCCCCGCCGTCGTTTTCTTCAGCAAGCAGGCCGGCGCCGGTAAAGAACAGTTTTTGGAGCGATCCGGTCCCGTGTTGGTAGAGGCTCTGATCCGGGGTGCGCAGCTCGTAACCGCCGTCCCGGTGGTTCACGGCAAAGACCAGATTATCGCCGGTTGCCGTCAGACCCGGAACGACCACCATCTCGCCCGTTACACTGGCGGCATCGCTGGGGACAAAGATCGTCTCCTCAACAGCCTCCAGGTACGCGTGCTTGGTCAAATCGATCTGCTCGATCTTCTCGTTAAGCGACTTGTCCCGCAGGGCCGTTTCCACTCGTACAGCGGTACCATCTACCCCGATGGCGAACGATCGCGGCCCCACCCCGACGGCGATTTGGTCCAGCTGAACGCCCAAGGGATCCTCGATGCTCACGGTCGAAGTTTCTGCAAAGTCGGTCATCGCCGGCGGGCGGTTCGCTTCCACCCACAACTCTGTGCCGCTTAGAATAGCTTGGTCCGGCAGCAACTCGAGCGCCAGGTTTTCATCGACCACGTCGTCATTGAGCACGTTGATATACCGCCGCGCCGTCATCCCGCTGGTCGAATCCACCAGGCGCAATACCACCACTGCGCTCGCGTCCACGCTGGGCAAGGCCATCCCGTAGGCAAATTGTTCGGGATCGTCATCAGTTCGGGTAAAAGTGTCGATCGGATCGACCGAAACGTCGCCGGGCAGATCAACGTAGAGATCGGCCGAGCTGACATTGCGCATCACCACCTCGAGACCGATCTGCTCGCGCTCGTGAAATTCTGCACCATCTGCCGGAGACAGCAGCGCCACCTCGGGAACACCGTCTGCCGGGTCATAGGGCACAAGGGTGACCAGCTCGGAAAACGCCTCATTGCCGTTGTTGTCAGTGGCGCGAGCGGTCAGTTCGACCGGGGTCGTCGATGTGGCGATGTATTCGAATCGATTGGGATTGCTCAGCGCGGCGTATTCGCCGGCGTTGACCTTCATCGCCACCTGCTCAACGCCGTTTTTATCGAATGAGCGGATCACAACGTCGACGGGTTCGCCGATTGGAATACCGGCACCGTCGATCGGTGAGACAATCGCCACGGTCGGTGGTGTCGCATCGGCCTCAAGCGGGTAACTGCCCTGCTTGGAGAGGGTGCTTTCAAAACCGTACTCCAAGGTGAGCGTCGCGGTCACCTGAGTCTCGGGTGCGATATCTTCGAGCCGCGGATTGAGATAGGTGATTCCGGCCTTGAACAGTCCGCCCCCCAGGTCGACAGCGTTCTCGATACGGTACCTGCGGCTCAGGATCTCCATATCGCCACCGGTCACCATGTCCGCATCGGCACCGTCGAGCTGAAAGAAGATCTCGGCATAGGTGGCCTCTTCCACCGAAGTGGGATCGGTTTGAAGTTCAGAGACGAATATTTCCGGATCGCGGATGCCCATGGCGAACGTCTCGCTCGTGGAGTTGCCGGCCTGATCAATCGTCTCGAGCTGAACTGCGATACCCAAGTCCAGTTCTTTGACCTCTATGGTAAACATGCCGCCAGCCGACACGTTGATCGGATTGTCAAAGGCAAGGCCAGCGTCGTAGGAGCGCCGCACCTTGTATTTGAGTTTGTCTGCCAGGGAAACATTGTCCTCACCCGTGGGGATAAAGGAGTAGGTTTTGCCACGGGTCAATTGGGTAGTGGCGTCAACCGGTGTACTCGTGGGCTGGATCAGCAGTGCGGTGTTGCGCGGGGCCAGGGTGTCCTGGGAGTTGAACTCACAGACGTGTTCTGCACCGCCTGCGGGTTGATTGCCCGCCCCGTCGGCGATCCCGGAGATGGTCGCTGTATACACCCGGTTGTGGGACAACGCCTCCCCGGATTTCAACTGTACCATCACCGTGTGATCGACGACGATGAAATCGAACCGGTTTGAAATGTCCGCCATAGCCGAACCGCTATAATCCCTGAACTGCTCAGTAACTGCGAAGCCGGTGGCTGTCACATTTTCGTCGTAGGTGACTCGGCACGGCGTGGTGTACCCCAGCTGCTCAACGGTCTCCACTGTTGGGCTGGTGTCGTCAATGGCCGTGAGCAGTTGAGCGGCATACACGATCTCGTCGGTCGTCGGTCGGGTGATCGCAATCTGATAGCTCGCCCCCGGCACAGCGGCAGGGGTCTCAATCGTAAAACTCGTGGCCTGGAGGTTTTTGTACGCAATGCGGTTCACATCTGTGGGTTGATGGCCCACACCCGCCTCGTACCAATGCACGTGAAACAGCGACTCGTCAAAACCGGTGCCGTTGACGGTCACAACCGTATCGCCGGAGTCGCTGACCAGGGTAGCGCCACCGGGATGATCGGTAGCAATATCGGATATCGATATATCCGCATCCACCCGTAGCGCTGCGGGTAAGACGACAGTTCTGGCATCCGTAAGAATCCGCAAGGAGTACATTCCGGCATCGTCCAAGGTGGCGGTAAAGGTCAGCTGCGCCGCACCGTCCGCCACGGTCCAATCGCTTGCCGGGATTTGAACGTCGTTCAAGAACAGCTCAACGGCCAGATCCAGACGGGCGCCGTCCACGGTAAACTCGGTCGGTTTGCCCGCGACGGTTCGTCCCGGGGTGAGACGTCTGGCGTCCAACTCGGAGTCGGCCAGCAGCGGCAGATCGAGATACCAGGGTAGATCGTGGATCACCTGGCCCCCATCAATACTCAGGCTCGGTGCGTTGAACAGCTCGATGCGATAGGAATGACCGGCTTCGTACAGATCGCCGATGACCTGAAATTCAAGCTCATCACCCACCAGGCGGGTGGCACCCGACATCACCCCGGTCTCCAAATCGGTGACATCCAATTGCACATGATCCCAGTCCTCGAGATAACCGCCGATTTTTAGGGCAATCGCATCGTCGACCGAAGCGATATGGCGGGAGGGCAGCATTCCGGTAGTGTTTTGTAGGGGGATCTCAACGAACGTTACCACCCTACGTTGTATCCACTCGAGACGGTTGTGATGAAAGTGCATCCGAGAAACCGAGTTGGTGCCGACCCAAGCGATCTCGGTTAAGGACAATCCGTCACCGCCGATGGGAATAGCATCAATATCGTAGAGTGAGATTCGTGCGGCCCCTGTCGCCTTGGAGTAAACTGCCAACAGCTCCCCGTTGATCGCTGCGTCCTCCAGCCGATAGAATGATTCACTGCCCAGGGAGGTCACCCTTCCGGTGCTCTCCAAGCGTCCACTGAGCAACACCTCGAGGTGATTATTACCGACCAAAATGATTCGCTGCTCAGAGAGTCTGATCCGTTCAGGCGAGGGCACAGCATGGGCGTAAGGCGCTGGGTTGTCAGACCCGTCGACGAGTACACTCGTCTGCCAATCACTGACAAGCCTTATGTCGAGGGTGTTTTCGCGCAGAATGTAGAGGAACTCCTTATCCACGGCAATGTCGACGATTGGATCGGATGGATCATCGGGCAAGGTGTCCCAACTCTCGCCGTGGATGTTTCCAGCGTGAATGCCGTCATCGTCTAGCGAGAAGAAGGTCTCATCGACGATCTGCAACCGCCAGTGTTTAGTCCCTGCCGGATTAGCGATTCGATTGACCAGCTCTGGCGAGTAGGGGTTGCTGATATCGAACACCTCCAGTTCTTGAATCTGCCCCACACTGAAAATCGCATACTCTGCCGACAGTGCGATTCCCCTGCAAATACGATCACCCAGAAGAATCGAAGAAAGATGGGTCGGCATGCCCCCGTCACGGGTGGAGTAGAGCTTGGCCCGAATCGGACGCCATCCAGTCGAATCGACTGAGGTCAGCAGCAAGTGCCCTGCCCGCCTATGGAAATCTCCAGTGGCATCGGCGTTTGCCTGGAATTGAACTGTCAATTCATCATTCGTGGCTGCGGATTGCTGCTGACTGTTGAACACATCGACGACAAGACGACCGATGGTGTCGTCGGGAACGCGAAACACCAGGGTCTGAGAATCGACCAGGGTGAGTCCGGAAACGGCTTTGCCGTTCACTTGCACCGAGGTGGAGCGGTTCAGCCCTACTCCGCGGATGCCCACGTGCTCCCCGGCATTGAAGTAGAACAGGTCGTCATCGGGATAGAATTTTCCGCTCTCCAAAACGAACTGTCCGATGGCGTCGATCGCCGCATCGGCGACATAGGTGTACTGTGCTGCTTTGAAGGCCTGCAAGTCCCCATTGGAAACGGACACGCCCACGATTAGATTGTGCGGTGGGGCTTCGGGTAGGGCCGGCACGATCGCCTTGAGCACGTGCGGACCCGGGCACTGTACGTTCTCCGGAGCGACCACCTGTCCGCCGATCACCACCGTGCTGCTCGGTTCAAAATTCTCACCGGTGATGGTGAGCTCATCGCCTCCCTGCCAACTGCCGTAGCTAGGCTCGACCGCTTCTATCACCGGTCGATTGGCCGCCAGCGCCACAAAGCGGAACTGGTAGTCATCGTCGAGGGTTTCACCGTGGATATCTTCGACAGCGCCTGAGATGCGTACGCTGTACTCCCGCTGATCCTCAAAGGCTGCGGTGGGCCTAAAGAAGAGGCGGGTTCCAATCAGATTGACTCGATCCGAAACGATTCCCTCCACCGGTGTTCCAGAAAGGCTGACCTCGAACCACGTGTTGCGAAACTCGGCGAGCAGCGCCGGATCCAATATGCGATTGAACTGCACCTCGATTGCTTGACCGGCGGGCAAGGTCTCCCTGGGCAAAGGATGTTGCTCAATGATCGTGAGCTGTTTGTAGGCCAATGTGCTGAGCCCACCGCCCAGCTCGGCAACGGATCTGCCCAGCGGAATCGGGTTTTCAGCTATCTCGAGCTGCGAGGATCCCGGAATCGACAAATAGACAAACGCCGACCCGGCGTACAGGGCGCCCTTGCCCATGGCGATTGCATCGACCGCACCGTTTACCGCATAGTAGTTTTTGAGTGTTGCTTTGCTGCCGAAATCCCCGTTGAGCCAGGAGCTGATGTCGAACAGCTGCAAGTCCCCGTCCCCACCGACCACGTACAATGTCTGGCCGCGCAGCAGCATTTTCGAGGCGACGATTTCGCTGGCCGAAATGAGATGGGCCAGGGAGAATTGCGCCACCGGGTAGCTCTGACCACTGCCGCGAATGGCAAAGGCGACCACCATGCCTCGGGTGCCGGTGGACACCAGCATCAGATCATCCTGCACAATCAGCGAATGGGGGGTCACCGGGTGATCAGTCGTATCAGTCGTCGAAATGGTATTCGTCACTTCGTACCGACCGCTCATCAGATCAACTGCGACAACCGATGAAGCCCCAGGCAGGCTGACCCACAGGAGCTCGTCGGCGATCACCATCTCATGGGGGATACCACCGAGATCATCGACGGTGATGACCCCGATCTCCTCCAGGCGATCGTCCCAACCGAGACGGTAGACGCGAACGCCCTCTTCAGTCGACAGGTAGATGATTCCATCTCCCATGGCGACCGCATAGGTGGTGTTCTCATCTCCGTCATCGAACAGCTCTACCTCGTTGAGGAGCAATGGATCGGCGGCCAGGGTGACGTCAAAATGGAGCAGCTTGTTGCCGCCGAGGAGAATCAGATCATCCCCGTTGAGTTCGAGATCAACAAAACCGGCAGGTACCAACGTTTCGTCGACGTGATAGGGCAGCAGCTCATCGCCGATCTCGTTGTAAATCAATTCCGGGTGCACCGGATCCGAGATATCCGAGACGACCAGTTGTCCCCTGGTGGTGGTCCGATCATCCACCACCTGTCCGGTGACATCGATCGCCTTGTATCCGCCACCAGTGATCGCATAGAGAATTTGATCCTTGACTACAATCCCGGTCACCGGGCTGGAGCGGTGGCTACCGTCGGACAGATCAATCGTCCCGGTATCCTGATTGGCGTAGAAATAGGCAGACTCGAGAACACTGTCTTCATCGGGGAACAGATTGCTGGAAATCGATACGTCGACAAATCCGAAGTTCCCGGCCGGGGCCCGGACCTGGACGTGGCCGCTGTTGCGCACCTTGAGATCGCCGGCCACATTGTCGCCGAACCTCACAGTCATATTGTGATTGAAGCCGACCCCATAGAGCTCGACGCGATTCCCGCCCTGGGGCGGTCCCATCCAGGGATCCAGATCCTGGATGTAGATGCGGGGCTGCACCACGATTGCCCCATTCAATGTCGAAGAGACGCCCGAGCGGCTAACCGTCACGGACAGTGCAGCAGTGTTTCGACTCATGGAGATGACGGGCATGGTGAAGCGGATTTCTGTATCGCTCACAGCGGTAATATTGGCGGCCGGGACTGCCTGGGATCCGACGGCAATTGCCAATACCGCGACGCTGTCGCCGAACCCGCTGCCGCTGACCACTGCTGTCTCCGTACCGTCGGCGTGGAAATAGTGTAGTCCCAACTCGCCGTCCGACCATCTCGACACCGCCTCGATGGAGGGTCTGATGCCGTCGACCAACTCGTACGGGCCGTTGATGCCGTACCGCAACGGGTTCCCATGCAGTTCAGTGAGTGCTTCGGTGACGGTCAGCTCGGTGCTGCCGAAGAAGGTGAGGCTATCGCTGATTTTCACGTCAGCGTAGCCGCCGGCCAAGCTGTTGATACCCTCCAGCTCGTAGCTCCCATCCGGAAGGGGGTCGCCACTGGGCTCGGTGAGATGAATGCCTTGGGCCAGTACCTGATCATCTGTATTATAGAGGGTGTTGAACCGAATCCGGATAACTTCGTTGGGCGTGACATCCGCACCAAACGGTGGTTCCACGCCGGTCACCACGAAATCCGGGGTAGGCACATTGATAATCCCTGTGCCGTTGTCGACGAACAACGCCCCGCCCAGCTGAATCAGTTCGGTCGATACACTATCAGTCGCCTCCCAGTACACGGTCTGGTAAATGTCACTGTCGTCGAGCTGCAACACCAAGTAGTTGTCCCCAGTGGTCACCACGATTTGCCCGTACTGTACGGCCATTGATGCATCATGCCATTCGCCGTGGAGCACGCCCCGATCGATGGGTTGGATCTCGTAGCTCGCCCCCCCTTCGAAATCCTCGAAAATGGCCAAGTGCAGAGCACCATTGCGCTCGATGAGCACGAACAGACGCTCGTCCTGCCATTCGACATCGATCGGATGGCCGGCGAGCTCGCCGCTGCTCAAGGATATCGTCGAGAATCCGGTCGGCGGATCCAGCTCTGGATCACGGGTGTTATAGAACCGTATCAGTCCACCCCCCTCGTCGTCCATCACCGACATGGCCAAGACGCCGAGCTGTTCGGCCACATCCACATCTGTTGCTGTCGCACCTGGCACCGGCAGGGTAAACAGGAGATGGGGTTTGCTCGGATCGTGCACACTGACGACCACCAAGCCGTCGCTGCCCGACGCGAGATAGACCAAGTTGCCGTAGACCGTCAGGCCGGTCACCGGATAATCCAGGCGCAGCTGGGACGAGCGCAAGGGACGTTCCCAAATCGAGAGGTCGTAGATCTCGAGCCCTGACTCCATCAGATACGGATTCTTGCGGCTGGGCTTGGCCCCTTCTTTGACGCCCACGTACATCAGGTCATCGAGCAACTGAGCCGCACCGATTACCATCGGTGGGTAATTGGGCAGTTTGATCTCCCGGCCGGAATCCATCGCATAGGAGAACTGGCCGACCCAGATCTCCTTTCCGCCGGTTTCCAGATATACGTCATACAATGCAGGATCGGTTACACCGGGCAACATGAAGCGGAACGTATAAAGGTCAACGACGTCGTCTTTGAGATCGGGCACGAACTCTCCTGGCGCAACCTCGATGGAGCGAATCTCGTCGCCCACCTGCGGCCGCATGATCACCTTGGCCCCGGGCAGGATGGCCGGCGCATTGGCCGAAATCGTGATCATCGGCCCACCGTAAATCGATCCCGAATCCTTGGACAGCATGAAGCTGGCCGATTCGGGCGGAGCCCCGATCAGAATCCCGCCGGGAAGGTATCCCACGAGATCATTGTCGACGACCCGCAGATGGTGCTCGCCGAAGTCCAAGGGCAGGTCATCGATTGCACCTGCGCCCAAGACCAACGTTTGCTCATCGATTCGCGACCAGTCCTCTGGCGGAACCAACTGTTCGTCAACGTAGATGGACAGATCGGCCGAATCTCGGAACTGATTGCCGTAGATGGTAACGGACTGGTTGTCCCCGTCGTGGAACGCACCACCCTCGGTCTGGTCGATCCGGGGCCGAATTGCACTGGTCGCCGCAGCGGATCGCACATGCCCGACAAAGGGCACCCAGAGATCCTGGCTGCGCAGGTTGCGCGCATCGAGAACCTCGATCTCATACTCAACGCCCGGTTCTCGCACAAATTCGACATCAAACTGCTCTGATGTATCCTCGATCGGATCGACCGCCGTGATCGTCGCGTCGATCAGTATTTGGGTATCCAATCGTCTTACTGTAACCGCACCTAGTTCGGTGACCGATTCATTGGTGACGTATTCATTGAAGGAAATGCGATACGGTTCGCTGTCCCCGATAACCTGTCCCTCTTCCACCGAAGTCTGGGCCACTATTGCCCCGGGGAGCTCGAGCACGGTCATGCCGGTCGATGCCGAAACAGCCACCAACCGTCCCTTAAAGTAATCGACCGCTTCAATCCGCTCGGTATTACCCGCGGAAACCACCAGGGGATCCATCGGATCTGAGATGTCGAGCACTATCAATCCACCGAGATCCGAAGACAAGAACAACACATTGCCTAGCCGCTTCAACCTCACCGTTTGGCCCACATTGTGTTGCAAGGCAGCATCGACATTGAAAAACGCCCGTTGATCTGGATTTTCCCGGTGTACGATTTCAATGTCCGCGCTGGCTAGCGCCGCTATCAAGTAGTCCCCGTACACCTCCAAGTCCCACGGATTGGCACTCAAGGTGTACTCCCGCGAATAGGCCCGATCGTACAGGTGGACCCCAACAATTTTCGACGAGCCGCCAGTGTATCCATCGACAGGTCGCCTGGCAGTTTGCTCCCGTCGATAGGGCATCCAGTGGCAGTAGGACGGCAAGGACCAGTTCAGCGCTCCACGCGCTCCACCGGCGTACAACCAATCGCCGTCTATCTGCACCACATTGCTACCGGGCACCGGATCGCCAAAGGGATCGCGCAGATATCCGGTACTAATGGGATCGGTGTCGTCGAGAAAGTTGACCCGCCGAATGCCGTTGGCCACCGGGCCGGCCGAACAGAAGGCGCATTGGGTGGAACTCATGCACTTCCCGGTCCCGGCCGTAGCGGCGAACGCGACATTCCCTTCTCGCACAACATGACCTGTGTAGTAGTCGCGAATGTTGTCCAAATTCTCGGAGATGACCTGCATTCCGGCTTGCTCGTCGAAATTGAGACGAGCCACGCCACCATAGCCGCTGGCCACGTACAACCGTTTGTGGGCCACTCCGTCGAGAGTCTCCTCACGCAACGAGAGACGAGTCGAGTCGATGTTGATAGACAGGGTATGGCCCTGCACCGATTCGGCCAGACTCATCTGATCGGGGGTCAATACCCCAGAGGCGCTGACTGCGTCCAAAAATTTCTGCTGAATGTAGCGCCGAATCGTCGCTCGTCCTTCATCGCCGCTCGGCAGAACAGGGACGCCGCCGACCAACAGGGGAGAGGTGGGATCGTTGATGTCAAAAGTTGCGGCCCTTAGAGAATCCGGCAACTCGTTGCCTTCGAATTCCACGGTCCAATTGCCGTCCTCATAAAAGTATCCGCCATTGGTCACAGCCACGCCGGACTCCCGATCGATGATGATATCGGATGGGGAAAAGGTCAGACTCTGGGCGGCGAGCCGCTTGAGACCATAACCAAACCCTTGTTCGCCATGGAGAGTCACCCGCCCGCCATACCGATCCTCGCCGTGAACGTCGTTGCGCCCCACGTGCCCCCCTGGGGTCACGATCTCCAAACGCTCACTGGAAAGCACTCGAATGCTGCGCACCGGAACGTCGCCAATGAGTACCTCCAGCCCATCCATCACGCTGTTACCGGGTTCGAATCCACGACCCTCAATCGTCACTACTGTGCCGCCGGAGAGGGGGCCCCAACTCGGTGTTAGGCTGTGAAACTCAATCGGGTGATCAATGGTCAATCCACCCCGCAAGGTGTCCCACTGCCACAAGCCCGATTGTTCGACCATTACCGTCACATCGTACTGACCGGCTAATCCAATCGGCGGAACCTGGGCGTATACAATGGCCAGCCGATCATCAGTCGCATCGGTCTGTATCTCCACCACTGATATCTCGAACTCGCTGATGAACACCCGAACCCGGGTGAGATCGTCGTGAATGCCGATTCCCGAAATGGTGATTTCATCTGCCATCCCCACGGGAATTCGGCGCGGTACGACCGCTTCGACCCGCACCTCTTCGGGTCTGGCACACCGATAGGTCAAGATGAAACTCTGCTGTTGTTTAAGAGAGTAAAGAACGAGGTACTCCTCTGCAGACAGTTTCTTGACGCTCTCTATCCCTTCATTGGCCACGACTGAAATCTGATCACCGAGCACCAATCCATGGTCTGGCAGTAGAGTGATCTGCGCATCGTTATTGATGATCTCCACCTCGATGGGCAGCTCGTCACCAGCGGGGCCGATGACCTGAAATTTATCCAAGTTATCGGGCCATTGATCGATCGCCTTGTTGAACCGCAGGCGAATCGACAGCTCCCCGAGCGCGTCCTGATCTAAAATGCGGTTTTGGGGATCGATTCTGAACACCTTCAATTCCACATCCGGCACCAGGTAAATAGCCCCTTTACCAGCGCCGATCACGAAATAGTGGTAGGCCACGATAACTTTGATGGAGCTGCCGGCAGGCCGATCCAGGCCGAACGATGATAGGGGATTGGTCGGATCGGTCACATCCAACACCACGATACCACCGGTGCCCACGGCGACGTAGGCCAGGTTGCCGTTGATGCCCACGTCGTACACCTCTCCGATGCCGTCGACGCGTGCGACAATACTCAGTTGGTCAAGATCCGAAATGTCCACGATCACCAGCCCGGCCTCTCCTGCGGCCAGGTAGGCATAATCACCGTGAATGGTCACCCGTGAGGCCGGAATGTCGATACTACTCAACACGGTGAATCCCGCATCGACCGAGTGCTCGATGATATAAAAAGAACCAGTGGACGGATCCGTCTCGTCGAGCAGCTCGTTGTTGGCCACGTCAAAATGGCCTGAGGTCACTGCGTATCGTTCCGGCTGGCCCGGTGTGCTCTCTAGAACTACGAGATCGAGCGCCTGATGACCGTTGGGCAGCGGCGCGCTGCTGTTCAGGTAGGCCTTGGACTGATGGAATATATCAACGATGCCGATACCCTGTTCAGCCATCGCCATCACGGCCCGGCTGTTTCGGGCATCCACTCCGCGGGCAAAGCCCGCCTCTAGCGGTAACGAAGAGATGATTGATGCGGAACCGATGTTCTCCGGATCAAAGCTGATGATAAAGAAGCGCGCCTCTGTGGCGTCGCTCTTACTGTCAGCGGTCACGACGATGCGGTCCAAACCCCGTTCAAAATAGGTGTCCACTCCCAGGGCGCAATAGTTCCCCAATCCCACCCGGACCAGCTCGCGACGGTTCTCATCCAGCGGATCGACGCCCACGTCGTAGATGCGCACACCGTCATTGCCCTCGGCGGTGATCAAATACCGACCGGTCGAGTCCAATACCATGTCGTAAACCTGATTGGTGGAGATTTGGACCTGAGTCGGCTGTAGGTATTCGAAGCCGTCGACCAGCGTTTCGCTCTGCCCGGTATCGAGGGATACGGCCACATCGGCAAACCCGAGCCGGCCGCCTGGAGTTACCGCTTCGATGGTTTCGCCGTCGAGCACTTTGACAAATTCATCCGCCACCGGGATGCCACCGATACTGACCTGCAACCGGGCTTGCCCTGACCTGAACCCGCGGCCCTTGATCGTGATGGTGGTGCCGCCACCCAACGGTCCGTATTCAGGGTAGACGTAATCGAGACTCAAGGCATCCACATAATGAAGGGCCCCGAGTCGCAAATCGCTCGAGCCATTGCTGTTGGTCACCTCGAGGCTGGCCAATCCCACCCCGTTAGGCGGTGCGTCGATCTCAAAGCGGGTCCGTTCCGGCGACAGAATCTCATGCGTCGATATCGGTGCGGGTTGACCGGCGACGAGAAATACCGGCGCGGTGGTATCAGCGTTGTCGACCGTCACACTCACCAACCCACCTGAGGTTTCGACAAAAATCGGATCGATGGTGATGATTTCGGGTGCCGCATGATCATTTGCCGCAGTCTCAAACTCAATCACGTGATCAAACAGGCCCTCAGTGCGCTGGCTGTTCAATACTCCCTCGAGCTCGACCCGGTACGTGCTATCTGCGATCAGCGGTGTGTCCGGCGTCAGGATGAGCACCCGCGCCTGCTGGGAATCGAGCGACAGGGTCACGTCGTGCGGTGTGCCCGCCGCAGTACCGTCATCTCGCACCAGGGAAACATAGTCTCCGAGTTCGGTCAGCTCGGACGAATCGAACGCCTCGGTGAATTTCAGTCGGATGACACTGTTGATCGGCACCCCATCTGCTCCGGGACGCGGTGTCGATGACACCAGGTCGATAATGTGGCTATCCACCAAGAACAACCGCTCGGCAGACGCGGTGATCACGATCCCGTCCTCGGCGAGCACGGATCGTCTGAAGGCCTCCTGTTTGCCTAGCTCAACCGAAATGGCATCCAACAAACTGATCAGTGCGGGTCGGCTGGCGTCGAACAGGGAAAGGTATCCGATCTCCCCTCTGATCGTACTGGCCGCGGTGCCCCCCAGGGTGGCCAACGAATGCACGTCATTGACCGGCATATCGATCTTGAACCCGTGTGGGTCATATCGGCCGAGCAACCGCACGTGACTCGCGGTCTCGAGGTCGAGCAGGGCGAAATCGTGCGCTGATCCGCTCATCACCGCCACCTGGCGATCCCCCATCAGCTCGCTCATGCCTTCGCGATCGTCGTACCCAATCTGGGGCAGCGATGGCTTGCTGATATCAAATACCCGTCTCCCCTTGGAACCGATGGCGTGTAGGGTGTGTCCCACCACTTCCAGTTGTTCAACCGAGCTGGCATCGATCACCCGAATGACCGACGGTGCCAGTGGATCGGACAGGCTGATCACGGCGATGCCGTCTCGCTTGGTTCCGGCGAACAGCATCCCCTCGGTGTGAGCCAACGAAGTCGGCGCCGTCGGCAGATTGAGCGGCAGCATGTAGCGAATATCCCTGTCTTGTGCCTCACCGAACTCACCGGGCATCCGATCCTCCCGATCGTAGACCAGGATGAACTTCTGGTTGTGATACTCGGAGTGCCGCACACCGGTAGCGGTGACATAGAGATACTCTTCGGCCAGCACCATGTCGATCGGCTCCAATGACAAGGGTAGGTTGTAGTATCCCAACCCGTGCATCGGCGCCGCATCGACCAGCGCGTCCCGTTCGTAATAGACCAATTGGATCCAACCGGGGGTATAGGTCGCACCAGACAGTTTTCGCCCGCCAAGCACGTAAATAAGCCCCATCTCGTCATCAGCAGCCACATCCACGATAGTTCCGGGTGCCAGTTTGGCCGCATCGGGCACATATCCGTGGGACCACAGGTCCACTTCGATCTCCCGGTCAATGACCAGATTGCCGTAGAACAGGGCGTTCTGCAGCAGGTGGCGGCCGCCGAAATCGTCGCGAATTTCGACATCGACGAATCCACGGTAGGCACCACTGAAATCGGGCACGCGCCAACTCATCTTTTCAGCGCTGTATAGGCTGAGATTACTATTGTCCACCACCGTGGTAACCGCACTCTCCGGCTGACCGCTGGGCCACGCCCTCAGTTCGACCCCGCTGTGGAATCCATAGCCCACCACTTCGACCGATTCGTGGGTACCGAGCTGACTCACGTTGAGTACGGCCGGATTAATAAAGGAGATATAGAGTTCGTCAACGTAGGTATACGCACCCAACACCTCGTCGGAGAGACCGTTTTCGTGGACCACCTCCACTGCGGCTGGTCCGGCATAGTTGGGCACGGTGTGGGCGTGAATGCGATCATAGATCTCTTGCCCTGTTCCACCGGGGTTCGCCGGTATCACTTCGTCCACCATCAGCTGTTGACCGCCGAGGTAGAGCTCGGGGGACTCGCCGAAGTGATGGCCAAAGACTACTATCGGCGTGTTCCCCTGGGTGCTACCGGCAGACGGATCAATCCCTTGAATGTCCGGTGCAGACGCTTCTCCGGCACGAGACGTGTAGAAACTGAACTCATAGGTCTGCTGCAGCGGCAGGCCGGATTCGGGGACGAGCCCCTCGACGACAACCGCCACGTACTTGGTGTTGGGCTCCAGCCTGCTGTCGACCTTGCGACTGAGCTCGATAAAACGCCTGGCCGGTTGACCGTCCCGTTCGCAGAAATCGACGTCGAACAGCGCTGCGGTGACTTCTTCACCCACGCTGGCATCCAGCTCGTGCACCCGCACGAAATCGCTCAACACGGTCCCGAGGGGAAGCGCACCGGAGAACTCGATGGTGATCTTGTCGAGATTGGTGGGCACATCCTGCTGTGCCGCTTCCGGAGAGTGATCCAGCACTGTCAACGTGGGGAGCTCGATTTGATCGAGTCCCTGTTTGGCGGCGGCGACGTGCAAAACGCCCCGAGCCACAGCAATCCCGCGGGGAGCGAAATCGCTCCAGGATGCCTCTTCATGAATGATGGCCGGCGTGGTGGCATCGACCCCCACCTGATCGAGCTGTTTGAGATCGATCATCTCGACCACTGAGCGGGCCGGACTATGATCTTTCTGAGTGGAATAGTGAACAGTCGTATAGGCCATCCCACCGGTAACAAAGACATCGTAAACACCGTCTGGAACCAGGTCGACCCGCGCCGGAACCAGCGCTACTGTGCGCTCGAGCACCGGGTGATAAGGGTCGGCAAAATCGACGATGTTCAGTTGGGAGACACTCCCGTCACCGGCCATGTCGGCCACGTACACGGTATCCCCCTCGACAAAGAGGCGATTGGCCACGCCCAAGGTATCCAGACCGGCGATAATCGGCATGGACGGATCGCTCAAATCGGCGACGACCACCCCTTCGTGGGACGCGGCGATCACGGCAAAATGATCGACGATTTTCACGTCCCGCGTATACCCGTTGGGCTTGATGTATCCCACATGGTAGGGGGCGACCAGGGAGCTGATGTCGATCACCTGAACACCCCCGTGCCCGTTGGCCACCAGTGCGATGTCGTCTTTGCGCGACACGCCATGAACTTGCGGATACGGCATATCGACTCGACCGCGCATCACATAGGGCAACCCGTAATTCTGGTCGCCGTTGACCACGGAGAAGATCAACAGCTCTCCGCTGTTGTTCTCCAGATAGACCCCGCCGGACTGACCGGACTCTTCGATCTTGCCTTTCAACGCCGCGGCAAATCCGCTCTCCGGATCGCCGGTTTGGGTCTGATAGTCCCCTGACTTGCCGGCCAGCACAAAGCTGGCGTCCGCGTGAATCTCGCTGATGGTACCCCGGAACAACTCAGCTGCACCGTTCATCAAGTCCGAGTACAAATAGCGATTGCCGTCATCGTCCTGGTCGTGTACCAGATTATCATCAGCCAAAAACAGACCGGTAAAGCTCACGTAGTCGTCGATGTCGTTGGTGTCTTTGGTATCGGTGTATTCAATCGAATCGTTGCCCAGGTCGGGCTCGTGGCGCAGGGGATCCTTGCTCGACCAGGCCGCGACCAGTGCTCCATGGCGATCTTCACCGTGGAATTGATCGACGGCGGCGTAGTAGATCGACTGCGCCGCGGCCTTACCGCTTTGTGTGGGCATGAAGAAGCTGCGCGACTTGAGCGGAAGACCAACTTCGTGACTCGTCTCAGACCGTACGGTGTGATTGGGTGTGACCACGCGAGTTTCCACCCGAACGCGTTCATTGAGCAGATCGGTACGCGAGAGAATGTCGTGATGTAGGAAACTGGTTTTGTACACATAGTAAAACAGATCGGGATCGCTGTCTTCGATCGAGAGCGGCACCTCAATTTCCTCTGCGGCCTTCACAACGGGAGGTCCGTCGCTGCTCTCCTGGTATTCCCGGATGAACGTCATGTAGACATGTCGCTCGTCGGCGATACCGACATCGGAGACAGATACTTCAACTGGAACTGGTGTGTTTTCTGTCAGAGTCTCACCCTGAATCGGGTACACCACCGACAAGTCGGGTGCAACCGTATCCTCCACCTGGCCCACTGTGACGGTCTGGGTACGGCCGGTTTGTCCGAGCACATCGTGGGCTATCGCGTAGATCTCAACACCCTCGACCCCTTCGGGCGGCGTGAGCAGGGCACGATAAACGTGGTCCTGTGCTGCAGAGCCGGTCACATCCGAATAGGAACTGTAGGTTGTGCTAACCGGCAAATCGTTGATGTAGAAAACGACGTGGTCAATACCGTCCACGCCCAGGTCATCGATCGCTTCGACAAATATCTCGATGTCCTGCCCCTCGATAATCACCGACTGATCATTGGCCGGTTTGACAATCGTGGCCTCTGGCGGTTGATCCGCGATGATCGTCAGATCGCGCGCCGGGGACAGCTCAGACTCATAGCCATCGATGTCCTTCGCATCCGACTTGAAGCTCAGCGTCTCACCCACGTGACCCACCGGGACGTCGAAATGGAACTGGAAGGGCGCGGCCTCGTCTTTCCCGTAGACTTGGTAGTCGTCCGGGTTGATTTCCATGCCAAGGGCGGTGAACAGCCGGGCCGAGTCGACGCCGACTTCCCGGTCTCTTGCCAGAATATTGACCACAATACCGCGGCCTTCGGTGATCTCGGAGAGGGTTTCACCCAGATTGTAGCCTCGCGAGTCGAGGAACTGAATCCGGACCACCTCGGGTGGCTCGTTCTTGATGAGGGTGACCGGAACGCTAACAACCTTTTCATTGCCCGCACCGTCCAGTGCGCGGAACTCCAAATTGAGGTCCACCTGGTCGATCCCCTGTGCGCCTTGTCCCAAAACCTGTTCCAACGTGTCGAGGATCAAGCCCCCTTGATACGGGGGTTTGGTGAGCACTGTCTGCTTGATCATCTGGAAGTCCGTGACACCGGGATCCGGGTTCAGATCGGCGTACAGTTTAATGTTGAGTGAGCTGACCTTAACGTCGTCCGTCACTTCTGCGGCAAATTGCAGGGTTCCCTTTTCGGTCACGGTCGCACCGGTCGCGGCCGGCTTCAAAACAGTAATGTCAGGCGGCGTGGCATCCCGGTTCACGTGGACCACGGTGGCCTGAGGCGTTTTACTGGTGCGCGCCTCTCCGCTGTAGCGCAACTCCTTTACGGTTGCGGTCAGGCTCACATCCTGACCGGCCTGACCATAGGGAATTGGCAAGAGGAACTCATAGGGAAAACTGGTGTCGACGAGGGTCTTGTCGCCGGTGATCAGCCCTGCGGCATTGACGGCAACCTGGTCGATACCGATATCGTCCACCGCGTTGACCTGAACCAAGAGATAGTCACCCTCACTGATCTCCGCGCCGTTGTCCGGGTTGCCGATCGCCACAGTCGGCGGCTGATCCACGATAATCTCGAGGTCAATGCTCTCTTCAGCGCGATGGTCGTCCAGATTCCCATAAGCCGCGCCATACGAATCAATCACTTCAACGAAAACACTCAAAATATTCTCATCAGCGGCGAGCTCATTGAACGACGGGATCTCCACCCTAAACTGATAAGGGGGCTGCCATAGCTGGACGTTGTAAATTTCCACCAGCCCCGGGCCCCGCACAACTCTCAACCGCAGGTTGTCGATCGCCACATCGTCATAGGCGTGAACATTGAATACCACCTGGCTTCCCTCGACGACCCGTGTACCGGGATCAGGAGAGATAATATCCACCACCGGCCGTTGATCGACATAGACCGGAAAGCTGACCTCTTTTTCCCGTCGATTGCCCGATGTATCCCAGGCCACGATTTTCACCCACACGTCGTACAGCACGCCATCGCTGACCACCAACTCCGGGATCTGACTGTCAATTTCACTCAATCGATCGACTGGCAGCAGCTGGGTAAACAGGGGAGTATCGATATTGATGGGGCTGATAGGATCGAAATCCTTGGCCTCGATACTGTCGATGCTTCTCACCGGCAGTCCGTATTCACTCTGACGATAGACCCCGTCTTCTTGGCGGGCACCGTATGCCTTGAACAGCTCCATCCGCTCGATTTTGACGTTGTCGTATCCGCGAAATTTCACCTCGAATTCAGCTGCTTCGACAACAGTGAATCCAATCGTCGGCTCGATAATCGCCACCTCGGGATTGATTTGATCCGGCTGAACGTTGATCGTCAATTCAGTGAAATTGGCTGCCCCGTCGGCGTCTTTCACAACAGCAGTGTAGGTCACCTGTTGGGACTGACCGATCAACCCGGTCGGCACCGCGAATTCGTAGAGATGCTGGACCGCAAACGGGCTGTCCCGCCAACCGTGCTCATCGGCCAATTCGACGGTATAGTTGTCTTCAATGCTTTGTCTCATCGAGGTGTAGGCCTGCTCCACCGCAAGTGCCCCACCAATGTCATCAATCCGGTTACTCGCGTTGACCGCGCTCAATGTGTGCAATCGCACGTCATCGGCGTACAGCTCAATGCTCTGTGAACTCAACTGTCGGTCATCTGTGGCCACGATTCCCACCAGAATCTTGAACGTCCCGGCCACCACGTGTTGGGATTGCTTTGGTGACGTAATTCTCACCTCGGGAACCATGTTTTCGAGGGGGTAGAGCAAAAAAGTTCTCAAGCTTTCATTGCCCAGGCCGTCGATCAGGCTCACCTCGTATTGAGTCGGGCGGTTCTCATTGAACTGTAGCTCCGCCTCCGGGTTGTCCCGGATGATAGCGTCCTGGGGACATTCCGACTGATAGGTTTTGCTGAACAGGGGTTCGGTCCCGATTCTGTTGCCGGCAACATCGAGTTGCCAAATCGAGAATTCCCCCAGGCTGGAGTCGTCGCGCAAATCGAACTGGAACTTGAACTCCTCTCCCATCCTGACCCAAAATTCCCCATAGTCCAACAGGGTGCGCGAGGTGATAACTTTTTTATAAGTACCGTCTACTTTGTAACTGGAGAATTTCTTGAAGATAATCTCCGGATCCGCGTTCTCGGCGATCGGTAATCGTATCGTATCGGACGCAGTGGTGCCCCGTTCGTCTTCCACGAGCACGGTCAACTCCAGCTCACCGCCGGTATAATCAGCAGGCACTTCGTAAGGTATCGTATAACTTTTCTTGGCGTATCGTCCCCCGATCTCTCGCACCAGATTGATGTTGTTCTCTCTCAACTGAACGGTTTTCACATGTCGCGTATTGTCATCAACATTGACCTTGACATTGAACCGTTGCGTCGGGGCGACATTTCTGCCGTTCACTGGCGCCACGATCTGTACCGATGGCGGTGCTTCGTCTTCGATGGTCTTGCGAAGGGAGAGCACCTTGAGGTCGGACGAACCCCGCCGGGTGGAGAATCGATCGATCCCATAAGCCAATATACTCATCTCTTTGACATCGTAGATCGCTGGAATCGGAACTTTGGTGCCGTGAAGATGGGCGTCCTTCCTGCCCTCTGAGCGCACATCTGTCGAGGCGACAAATGCGGTCCTCTCGGTACCGCTGCGATCATCCTTGACCAGGACGGTGATCAGCGCCTGCTTCGGTCGCAAAGAACGCTTTTGCATACCTGTATCATAGGCCGTCACATCAGCAAGGTTGTTTGAATCAATGCGAATGGACTCGAGATAAGTGTCGACCAGATCACCGTGGGTGTCTCGTACTCGAGGAACCACGACCACGGAGTTGGTTCTATCCGCTCCGGAGTAATCGATCACTGTATCGAGCTGGATTCCCTGGGCATCGGTGATCTCGTACTGCTCGGTTTGCGCAGTACAACTGTCCTCGTTGAACTTGGTGACCTGGTATTCAACCGTGTAATCGGTCCCAAAATCGACTTTTAAAAACCCTCCCGGAACGGTTCCCTCCACCTGTGAGGGCCACACCTTCATCAGGCCCGTGTCGTCGACCTCCAGATACGGATCACCGCTGACAAACACGCCGCCCGGCAAGCTCTCTCCCTCGGGATACTCGAACTCGACAAATATCTCAGGCTCTGCTTGGGCATTTCCGGCATAGGAGATCACCTCGCCGCGGGGCGCCCTGTTCTCGTCCCCTTCGAGTCCGCTCAACGAGGTGTAGATCGGGAAATAGTGAATTGGCGCAGAAGACGCCACGTAGTCGTCTTGGATTCGTATGGTTTGGAAAGCCAATCCACCTTTGACCAGCTCATCCACCGGCGAGGGATCGATCACGGACACCTGGGGCGGATGATCCGCATGGATGGTCAGCACTCGACTCACCTGTGCCTCGTTACCGGCACTGTCGGTCGCCTTGGCAATCAATATCAGCTCGTCACCGACTTCATGGTTCGTTATATCGATACTCGTCTGGACATTGACCATCCGGTCGTTCAGACCATCTGCCTGTTTCAGTGGCGCGCCGCCGTCCTGAAGGTAAACCGAGTACGAAACGATCGCCCGATCATCGGAGATTGAGATGGCGACGTTTACCGGTTGCTCTTCGAAGATCTCCTCGTCTGGTGACTCAATGGCGATCTTCGGCGCCGACGTATCGTCTTCTGGCTCGTCACTCTTGATTTTCAACGGGACCCGCGGTCCCTCGGCCGTGTTCACTCCCTTGTCTTTCACGCGCACAACAAAGAAATAGGTGGCCTCCTCATCGTACTCCCCTTCGGGCAAAAACACCTTCCCCGAGTAGTCGGCAAAGAATCGTTTGCCGACAATCACCGAGCCGAACGAGTCCGGGTTCGGCACGGTTATCGTCTCCATCCGTTCGTTGAGCTTCAGGTTATTCCAGGAAAGGACAACCTCTTGATCCAACGGATCGATCAGCACTGCTTCATAAGTATCGAGGTAAACGTTGTCTTCGGCCTGGCCCTTTACCGTAAAATATGATCCTTCGACCACCTGGAATGACCCCGAAGGTACGTCCATGCCCACGACCGGCTTCTCCAGGTCATCGACGATCTCGATTTCAGCGAACGCCTCTGTCTCAAGACCGGCATCGTCAATGGCCAGCACACCGATTCGCGCCGGCGGAGTTGCCCCTTCCGAACGGTGGGGCACCCGCGTCTTCGCCATAAAGTAGAACCCATTCTCGATGACGAGTTCAATCTCTTCTGCGTCATACGTCCGCACAAAGTGCCGTTGTCCTCCCTCTTCCACGAAAAACGCCGCACTGACGAGCCGTTTATTGTCCGAGATGGTCGCAGAGACGGTCACCTCTTCGCTCTCGACGAGTCGCGTACCGGGTGGTGGATCGTTGACGGACACCTCAGGTGGTTCGTCTGCGGACAACCGATAGCGCCACTGAGAGTCATGCGGATTGAGAAACACATCGGTGACTCTCAAATCGAGAACCAACTCCGCTCCGGCTGCCGGCAGGGTGAAACTGAACTGGCCCTCCTCTTTTTTGTCACTTAAATCTTTCCCATAGATGAGGTTGCCACCGTGCCGGACCTCAATCCGTTTCAAAGAAGACTCATCGACCGCGCGCCAGCTAAACTCGATACTATCGCCGTGGTACAGCAATGCCCCGGGTATCGGGCTCGAAATGGCCGCAGCAGGAGCGCTGTTATCGGCGACAACGGTTAGTGGATGCGTATACGACGCCGACCGATGTCCCTGGTCATCGATCGCCACTAAATGGGCCTCGAGACTGTGCGGTTGATTCGAAATACCGTGACTGAGCAAGTCGAGCTCGAACTGGACCTGCACATTGGGTCCGGCGATCGGCACATCCTTCGTCTCCCTGGCGAGACTGGTTTGACTGCCATCCAGGAAATAGGTCACCTCCATTTTGGCGACCTTCATTTCATCCGTGGCATTGGCGTACAATTTGACGGTATCCCGGGGATAGTATTGTTGCTTATCACTCCTCACACCGGTGACCGTGGGGGCATTGTCCCCCACTACCGCGATGATCATCCGCGCAATCGAAAAGTTGCCCGTGGTATCGATCGCCTTGATCTCCAGTGGGTAACGATTTCCATCGATGGGCGATTCAGAGTTGTAGGCCGGGACCTTAATCAGCTTGATCGCAGAGAACCCGTTCATCGATCCGGGCACATTTTGCGGTTCGAACTGAGTGCCGGTCAAGACGTCCTCGAGATTACCGGTGATGGTGTAAGCCGTTCCATCGGCCCCCACACCCCGCAGCTCAAGCCGCTCAACCTGCACATTGTCGTAACCGGCGGCCTTTAGAATGATTTCACTGTGCTCCGTTACATCGCTTAGATCTTCCCCTCCCTCGGTGGCGGTAACCGCCGGTGAGGCAATATTCACCACCGGTGGAATCTCATCTTTCCCCAAGGTCACAGTGACATTGGCGCTCTGGCTCTGTTGCCCACTGCTATCGGTCACCACTGCGAAAATCGTCAGTGGTTGCTCTTGAGAGATGGCCTCGGTGGAAACGTATTGATAGGCATATGGGGCAGCCGTATCCGATCCGACCAGCCGACCTTCAACGTAGAAATCCACTCGCTCGATCCCCAGATCGTCGAATGCATTGGTGCGGATTTGGATGGGCAGACCGGCCAGGAAATGGGCTCCTTCTACTGGATGGACTACCGCCACACTGGGCGGGTTGTCACCGGCAATCGACACTCTGACCTTTTCCGATGTGGCATACCGACCGTGCAGGTCCATAATCTCAGCTTGAAACTCCAGTGAGCTGCCCAACATCTCCGGATCGATAGGAACGGTAAATGAGGCGGTATCCCGTTGTAGCCCAAAAGACCCTTCGACCATGTTGTCCGGATCAATGTAGTGAAAATTATGAATGACCACGCCATTCAAGTAGAGCGCGATGTCCGCACCCGCGGCCAGCGTATCGTCGACAAACTCTACCGCTACGGGAAGACTCTGGCCTACTGTCACACTGTCTCCGGACAACGGTGAGGTGATCGCAATGACCGGGGTTTGATTCGACACAACGCGAAACAGTACCGACTCGGTAGTGCTCTTGCCGCCGTACTTACCGTGCACAACACCGTGAAACGATTGGGTCGTTTCGTCGGTGGAGATGCTCTCGACAGCGCGCTCAATCCGCCAGACCAACCGGTGACGCTGGGCCTGGGGATCCAGCTCGAACACGGGATAGCTGCTCTGACCGATCAATCGGCCGTCGACGAAAAATTCTACATAAGAAACATCCGTAGGACCAGCAGGAGGCGAGTCATACTCTCCGATATCATAACGGATGAGACTCTTTTCCACATACCGCGCCAACGGCTTGGGACTGAACACGGTGAGTTCAGGACCAGCACCTTCTCCGGGAATGACTTTGACCGATTCTTTGGCGAGGGCACTTTCGTGACCTCCGGTGTCGATCGCTTTGGCTGCAATCTCGATGGTCTGATGGACGAGCTCATCCGGCACCATCACCGAAACCGAATACGGCTCTGCGGGGCGCACACCGATGGGGGTCTCGTTCATAAAAAACTGAACCTCTTTTATTGCGACATCGTCCTCTGGTTCGGCAATAATCGATAGTTCCGAACCGACGACGACTTTGGCAACTACCTTGAGCGCGACTGTCGGTGGGCTGTCGATGGCGATCAGCGGCACGGTCGTCAAAATCGTGGGGAGCTCCGCTATTCTGGCTGTGAGGGTTACCCCGTCGGTGCCTGAAATCGCCGCCCGGGACAGGACTCGATCAAAATCATCTATTTCAACGATATTGGTGCCGTTTTCATTGACAATGTACTCGATATTCAACTGGGAGCTCACCGCGGCCTCGGTGGCATCGTCAAACACCCCCACCAGGTAGGGAAGCGCCATCGGTGTGTTGAGCCGCCCGATCTCCAATTGGCCAGCTGGATTCAGCTCACTGAATTTGAGAGCCGTAAGTTGTTTGGAGGCGTCCATTGTCACGGGGATGTCGACGGGCGGCAATCCTGGATACGACACCGTAATGGTCACTTCCTGATCGGTATCGGCCACAGGATAGACGACACCTCCGCGGGTGACATCGATCAAATCTGGTCGCGAGGAACCGTATTGAACCCCATGGGAGGGACCCGGCAATGGTGTCAGACCGCGAAATTCAAACTCCACGTAGGGAATAATGGTAGCGGTTTCGAGCACACTGGTGAACAGAATTCTCTTGGGCACCACCTGCAGATCATAGGCATTCTCGACCAAATCGTCTCCGGTGTAGTTCACCCTCGAAAACGAGGACTGGTTGCCGGAGGCATCCACAGTCATAACATCCAGAAACACAATGCCGTTGCTGGCGATTTCCGCTTGGTCCAACGGGGAGGTCACCGGCACCACCAGTTGATAGACCGACTGGTTTTCACCGGTAGGATTTACCCGCCGGTAGCCGTTCGTATTGACAAATGCGTCTGGCATTGCCGCGCCGATGATGCCACCGGCGGATCTCAAATCTGTACCGCGAATACCGACGACGTTGAAACCAACATAGGAGATATCGACGTCGTCCTCGACAGTCACCGAAACGGCGATCTGCTGTTGCCCATCATCCGAGATGAAGCCGATATTACCGAAGAGCAGGCCGGGTGCATTCCTTTCGATGAAAAAGCTCTCCGTATGAATCTGTTCGGTTTCATCCGAAAACCGGAGGGTAATTGATGGTACCAAGCGGTCATCACCGTAGAGCACAAACGGCAACTCGCAGCCTTTTGATGCGCTATGGCTGCGGATCGTGTCCGAGACCGAATAAGTGTTTTTTTCGACTGTGGGAGTCGCGGTCTTAGATACTGCGATCGACACTAGGGCGGAACAGTCCTCAATTGAGGCAACGAACTGGGCCGCATCGCTATTCACGCTGAGCGTGCCGTTGGCGCGGATATCGACACCGACATCAGCGAAGCAGGGGGACGTATCCCAAACGGCGAGACAGCAAATGGCAACACTAATTCCAAAAAGACGCCTGGATATACCGATTAAACTTTGTGAGTTCAAAACTGAACCTCTCTTTTTATGAGGAAACAGCAAGCCTTCCTCAATCAACCGCGATCCAATGTTCATTTTTTGTAAAAGCTTCATCACAACTAGGCTCGGTCCGCCTCGTTGGAAAACTGGATTTTATCTGACAGAATTCGTCCCTCTTCAGCCCATTCAGAGGTGTCCTCCTCAGCAGACCACCAGGGGGATGAAATCCGTAAACCAAAAAATATTCATTATTTTTGTCGAAATAATATTCAGCGACAGCTTGCGCACGAATTGATGTTGAGCATCGAGGAAGTCGCCTCAACCCTTTGTCTCGTAGGGATGGTTTGGATAGTCCCATTTTTACAGGTTCAATTTCCGAAAATGGAAGCGCAGTTCTAACGAAAAATCGGGTTAGCCGGGATTTGATTCCCTGTAAATTGTGACAGTTGATTCCTACACAGGCAATCAATGCGTCTATCCAGGTTTCCATCATTAAGAATATTTGCCATAGACCATTTTGCGGCCCCTGACAACCAATCCATGTCAATTGTTATCGGCAACGTTTTACTTGTGTTGTTCAAGACGTGTTAAGCGTTAAACACACAAAGCAACATTACTGAATTAGGAAAATTCTATCAGAGGAGAAAATTTTACACAAGCCCCTTTTTTAAAAATCCTCTTCGTGGTTATCCGCCCAAGCGCCGCTTCGTCGCGGGGTAACGGGCCGGGTACCTGATCGTGCGGGGCATTTTTTCTTGGTCGCCCACTTCGAGGGGTTCAGACTGTCATTGGGCGTTGTCGTTCATCTAAACTTAGGGGCAAATTCCGACAGTTCGACAGGGTACGCCGTTTACCGGATTACGACAACAATCAAACCTCGTCCACCGGACAACGCGATCGTCTGAGATCGGCAAAAGACCCGGGCGGACCATGAATAAATACCACCAGTGAACTGGTGGTATTGTGAGGCCCCCCAAAATGGGGGGTCTCAGGCAAACTACCCTTCACTCAGTTTGTCTTAGAAGTCGAAC
>JANQET010000115.1 GCA_028278265.1 Myxococcota bacterium | reverse complement strand
AAGGCGATTTGCAGGGCGCCAATTCAACACAATTTATGGGTCGCCCCGATGGGGCTATACCGTATTTATCTAATCGTCCCAGGGCGTTGCCCTGGGCTGGTATGGTTGAGCCCTTCGGGCTGCGGTCACCGTAGGTTAGCGCTTGTGAGGGCTAGGGAGGGGGCTTACAACGGACAGGCCACCTAGCACTGCCACACGGATTTGAAATCCGGCTCGACCGTACCCCCGGTGATGTACATCTGAATCGATTTGTCGAACCACTCGAGCAGGTCTTCTTCTTCAGTGATGATCAGCCTCAGTTTGCGGGCCAGATCGCCGCTTTTGTTGAAATCAAATGTCAGCCGGCGGGTTCGCAAATCGGAGGGGTTCGTGTGCTCATCCATCAGACGCAGCCCACGCTTCATCGTATAATCCTCAACGAACAGCGGAAGGTTTCCCTCGAGCAGGGATTCGTAGATTCCCCCTGCCGAACCTATCGAGGTGGCTGAACACCCGATGGAGGCGATGGTGTCCTCTGTGATGGCGTGCAATGCCTCCCGTTGATACCCACCCATCAACCGGACGTGCTGCTTTAAAAAATCGCTACTGTCGATCAGCTGTTGGAGAAACGCCACATACCCCTTGTCGTAGTCGGTGTGACCGTAAAATCGAACCTCGAATTCGCCGGCCAGATCGGCCAGTTGGTTCAGCTCGTGAATGATCAGGTGATGGCCCTTGTAAACGGTGACATTGCTGTACACACCGAAGATCTTTTTTCCGCCGCGCTGATATTTCTGCGTAAATTTTTCGCACGAGTGCTTGGCCACGCGGAGCTTGTTCTCAAAGGTTTTGATCAGCGTCTTGTCCAGGAGCGACCCGTTGGGACTGGTGAGGGCGAAATCGGTTTGGATGACGTGAGGAAAGGCGCATTCAAAGACCTCCCTGACAAATACCGTGTACGGCGGTGCTGCCCCCAACACCTCATCGATAACCTCTCGCAGCAGGTATCTGCCGTATTGCAGGCGCTCGTCGAACTGTCGCTCAATCTCCCGCTCTTCGGCCTCGCTGATGGTGCCGAGAGTGCCCAAGGCCTTGTACTGTTCAACAGCCGATGCCCCGGTGTGGTCGTACAGGGTCAGGTCCTGGTAGGGATTCTCCTTGTACTTGGAGTAGGAGAACAGGTGTTCGATCGGAAACAACAAGAAGAAGTTGTGAAAGGAGTAGCGCACATGGACACCGGCCTCCTTGGCGATTTCAATCAGGCTGAGCGGGTTAATATCGTTGAAGTGTATTGTGTCCCAGCCGCCGTTTTTGTTCAGGAGCTCTCGCCACATCCGCTCTGTTCGTTCGTCCCTCACACTCTGAAGGGGATTTTTGGGGTTGGTGTACAACAGCCCCCATGGTCGGCAGAAGATGTTGTAGTTGATGCCGTCGTGTTCCTGTTGGTACATCTTCCACGGGGTGGGCGTGCCCAGGAACGCCAACTTCTCCGGTTTGGCCAACGTGAACACCTCGACATGGTGACCCAGACTTTTATAGTAGCGCGCCAGTTTTTCCACGAAGTACGAAGCGCCGTCTTTGGCATCACCGGGCAAGCACCATCCTGTGACGAGTATCCTCTTCATATTCCCCCCATTTCAGTAGTTATAATTCCCAGGACGAACTTGTCAGGGAAAAATCAGCAGAATCGGTTGAGTACTCACCGAACCGGGGCACGAAAATTCGGGCCCAAGTGTCAAGATTTTGACGCGACAAAGTTGGCAAGCGTTTTTTGCATTCTATCTGCGGCGCCCCGACTGGACAGGGCACTAACCCCCTTTATACTTTCAGTAACGTAATTGGAGAACTACAGGGGGTAATCACAATAACGTATGGGGGACAAACCCTCGATCATGCCGGGGGGCAGCGATCGATGAGCCAATTGCGGGTAGTGTGCCACAGACCGAAAGTTGACGGCCGCGTACAGTTTTTAAGGGGTTTGCTCGATGGGTGAGCCACTGCCGTTTCACCAAACCTTGGACGAATTGGATGTCCGTCGGAACTGGGGACAGGGCAGCGCAGAATCCGCAACCGAGGATGCGGCGCAATTTGCCGTGCCGAGAATCGAAACCCTCGTCGCCGGCTTTTCCAACGCCTGTCATCTGCGCTGTCCGTTTTGCTACGAAACCCACTACGGCAGAGATCTGGTCAACCCCCAAAGCCTGGATATCGACAAACTCATCCGGCTGATCAACCGCCACAAGGAGACCACTGGACAGAACATCGAGTACTTTCGGGTGGGGAACACGGGCGAACCGCTGATCAACACCAAGTTGATCCGTCTGTTGACCGAAACGGCGGACAGCGTCAATTGGTACTCGATCATTTCGAGTCTTTCGGTGAAGAACGAGCGGCTGCTCGCTGCGGTCGAGGACCATCCCAAAGTGAACATGATCCACGTTTCCTGTGACTGCTCCGATGCGGCCTCCTATGCCCAGCTGAGGACCAACGGCGATTTCGAGTTGGTCTGGCAGAACATCGCGCGGTTCAAGAGGTCCGGTCGATACCTGGTGTTGAATGCGGTTGCGCTCGAGCAAAACGCCGCATCATTGCGCGGCCTGCCCCGGCGCATGGCCGACTACGGTGTGGACGAGCTCCACATTTTCTACCCCCTCAATACCAACGAGGATTTGAGCAACAACGCATTGGGCAAGGCCAAACTGCAGGCGTTTTCCGAGCTGTACCGGGATATTCGAGCGGAGTGCGAGCGGCATCGCATCGTCCTGCGCACAGATCCCTGGGTCTACCACCCCCAGATGGTGGGTATCATCGAAGACATCGACACGCCTGAGCTGTACGCGGAATACCAGCGCTACCCCTGTGATTGGCAGTGGATGCTGATTCTCCATCCGGACGGGACCTATCACCACTGTAGTGTGCAGAACAATCTGGGGGTTGATCTTCCACCGGGCCAGCGACCGTTCGATACCGCATCGAGTCTGCTGGATCTGGCCAATTCCCCACAGTCTCTGGCCTTTCGTGGGCTGCATCTGGACGGGCGCTTTCCCGCCCCCTGTCGCCGTATTTGTCACAAGCGCGGTGAAAGGCGTTCCCCCCAGGCGACGCAAATGTTGTTTTCGTTGAAGTACGACGATTCAGGACAATCCCTTTCCATCGATCAGTTCGTGAAATTGCTCGACGAACAACACCAAAAACTGGCGATTCGGGCCTTCTCGCCGGCGGTCAGACGCGCCTTGACCACGCGTCCCGAATTGAGCGGGCACGTCGAAGTGGTGATCGACAAGAATCCCCTGGTCACTGACCAATTCCCGGTGGTCGGGCCGGACCAAGACCTGGAGCGATTCTCCCATTGTGCGTTGCTGCTCGGTTCGAATCGCAGCTCGGTGTTCAATCATGCGGCCCGACTAGCCGAGCACCATGAACAGATATTCAAAATCGTGATTGTGGGAAATGATGCGGCAAACACCTCTTTTAGGCGGTTGAAATGAACCGTTCGGGTTGGCGTTGAGCGCGAAGCGAAAGAGCGTGTTGCTCGTGGGCTGGGCCCTACCCCAGGCCGCAACGGATGGCGCGTCCCTGTTCTTGCAGCGTCAGGCGGCGAGGCTCGCGGAACAGGACTGGGAGGTGGAGATATTCACCATCGCTAGGGCCGAGAAGCTGGGCGATCGGGCGGTTTGTGACTGGCAGGTTATCAGACAGAACTACTGCTCGATTCCCTACTCCGTATTGGTGCGGCCTTGGGGACTGTTGCACACCGATCCTGAGAATCCGCTGCGCTCAATGGCCGAGCCAAGAACCACGGAAGTGTTTACCGACGTGTTGCGAAGCCGATCCTGGGATTGGGTACACTTCAACGAGGCCAATCCGTTGGAGCTGATCGAAATCGCCAAGCAGACGGGATGTGAGGTCAGCTTCACCTTTCACAATTTCTATGCGCTCTACCCCCACGAGCATTTGTTCAGCAACGGGGTGTTCGAGCGGCAACCCTGCGCGGATTTGACCATCTACACTCCCACCGCCGAACGGGCGATCGAAGAGTATCAGTCCTTTGGAACGCTCCCGCCGACCCTCGAACCGGCGGTGTCGAACCGGCTGAACAGCGAATTCAAGACCCGCATGGACTACGGGCGGTACCTGCTCGAAGAAGTGGTCGATCGCATCAGCGGCAGCCATGCCCGTTTTCTGGAGGCATCCCGCGAGCTCTTCTCGCTGAACCTTTCTCGGGTGAGCGAGGACCATCCGCCGGACTATGATTTCGACGTTCATGCTGCCGCGAACCAATGCGCGGACCGGGATCCCTCGGGACCGCTGGTCATTGCCGAGTTGGCCAATATCCAGCGGTTCAAGGGGCAACATATCTTGGTCTTTCTCGCCGACGAGCTGAGGGAGCACTCGGGAAAATTCGAGTTGAGACTGTACGGTAATGTCAACGATACGCCGTACATGAGGTACTTGGAACAGCTGGTCGGGGAGGATCCGTTTCGGCAGCAGCACGTTCGATTTTGCGGCGGCTACCGGCAAGCGGAGCTGCCTGACATCGCCCGTGAGATTCACGTCCATGTCTCTACGATTCCGCTCTATCCCTATATCAGCGGGTCGCAACTGGAAACAGCCCCACTGGGGGTGTTGCCCATACTCAAACAGGATGTGCTCTTCGAACGGTGCAATGATGACCATCCCGACGGGTTGCTCAGCTATCGCCGAGGGGACGTCAAGGGATTGGCACGGCTGATTCGGGGACTGCTCGACGGGGGAGTCGATCCGGTGCAGTCCTTTCGGCTCAATGCCGAGGCGCTTTTGCGCATGGAACAGCACCAAGTCGCGCCGGGAGGGGCCCAATGAGTCCCTCCCATCCCATCGAAGACCTCAATTTCATGGTCTCCCTGTACTGCCCCGGGCGCTGTGCCCACTGCGGTCTGTGGAAGGAGAAACGCAGCGAAATTATCGAGGGGGAGCTCGATGTGGAGATGACAGGCCGCTTCCTGCGCAGCGAGGCGCTCCGCCAGGTGGGGTATTTCGACCTCACCGCAGGGGAATCCCAGTTATCACCCAACTACACCAAGACAGTCGAATTGATCGCCGCCTCCCACCCGGGGTCGTTCATTCACACCAACATCAGCGGTTGGTATCCCAAGACCCATTTGGAGGTCACCCGAAAATGTGTCGACTTGTTCAACCCCCAGCGGTTCCGGCTGGATATTTCAATCGACGGTCGACCGGAGAATTATCGGCGGATTCGCCAGGTACGGGATGGCTGGCAAAAGGCGATGAAGACGATCGAGTGCCTCCGGTCCCTGGGTTGCATCCTGCGCCTCGTTTTTATCGTTCATCGGGAAAACTACGACGATGTCAGATGGTTTGTTCGATTTGCCGAGGAGCTGGAGCTCGACTACTACATCGGCTATTCCCGTCGTTCGGCCCTATTGCGCAACACGGATCAGCCGGGCCCGGGTTATACCGCTGAACAACTGGAAAACCTGGAACAGACCTTGCAGGAAATTGGATGGTTGATGGGCCGACGCAAAGATCATTGGCTATGGGCCAAGCAGGTTTACCAGGGGACCCCTCCGCGGTTTCACTGTCTGATGGGCCGGCGCTCGCTGGTGATCGATCCCTTTGGCGGTGTATTTCCCTGCAATGAGTTGCTTCCCCAGTTGCGAATGGGGGGATTGATCGATTTCGACGGCGACCTGGACGCCCTGTTGGCCTCGGCGCAGGCACAGGAGGTTTGCGACAAAGTGGCGGCGGCGCGGTGTCAACCCTGTGACATGTTGTGTGCGCACAAAATAGTGTTCCCCTGGAACTCGGATCAAGGGGGGGCGGTCTGATGTGTGGATTTGTCGGTATTCACCAGCTGTGCCATGAACCCGTCTCCATCGATGAAGCGATCGCCAGCATCAAACACCGGGGCCCCGACTCGGACGGATCCTGTGCGCTCCCCTGGGGTGAGGGGACACTGCATCTGGGTCATGTGCGCCTGTCGATTATCGATCCCCGCGCCGATGCGGACCAGCCGATGAGTGACAAAACGGGCCGCATCTGGATCGCGTTCAACGGGGAGATTTACAACTATCAGGAGCTGCGCCGGGAGCTCGAAGAGGAGGGGGTTCGTTTTCGCACCACCTCGGACACGGAGGTTCTGCTCTATCTCTACGACCGCCGCGGGATCGATTTCGTGCAGGCGTTAAAGGGCATGTTTGCCATCTCGCTGGTCGATCTCAATCGACAGCTGCTGCTGCTGATCCGGGATCGGTTCGGCAAGAAACCGCTCTACTACCACCACAGCGGTCAGCGGCTGATCTTTTCCTCTGAGATCAAGGGGATCCTCTCCCAGTTGCCGAGTCGGCCCGATGTGGACCTCCAGGCGCTCCGGGAGAGCCTCTCGCTGCTGGCGCCGTTACCGCCGCGAACCTTTTTTGCCGGCGTGCGAAAGCTCGAAGCGGGACACCTGATGCTGGTTGAAAACGGACGGATCCGTGAGCCGCGACGCTATTACGATCCACTCGATCAGCTGACAACGATCGCCCCGGAAGCGGATTGGCGGCAGCTGCTCGAGCGGCAGCTCATCGACGCGGTCCGTTACCGGCTGGTGGCCGACGTGGAGGTCGGGGTGTTTCTCTCCGGCGGGCTCGACTCCTCCCTGGTCACGGCCCTTTACAAAGAGCTCAGCCCAAAGCGGATTCACACCTTCTCCATCGGCTACGCTGCCCACCGGGAGCGCTATGATGAAACCGACCACGCTCAGACCGTGGCCCGGCATCTGGGGACCGAACACCATCCGCTCCAGGTGGGGGAACGGGACTTTCGGGAGGTGCTGGATCAGCTGATCTATCACCTGGACGAGCCGATCAACGATCCGGCTGCGATTCCCACATTTCTGCTCTCCCGCTGGGTACGGGAGCACGGTATCAAGGTCTGTCTCTCCGGTGAGGGCAGCGATGAGATCTTTTTGGGATACAGCGTCTATCAATTGCTCGATCGGTGTTACGCGCAGCAGTGGTCCATCGGCGATACCGCGGGTGCGGCCGGGCTGTTTGTCAGTGCAAAAAAGGCGGACTGCTTTGTCCGACGCCGGCAACGGGGAGAGGAACCGTATCGCTCGATCGGTGAGTATTTCTGCCTGGGAGAAACAGATGTGCGCGGGTTGCTCAGTCCCGAGACGCTGCGGAACACCACCGGACCGGAGCGATGGCTCGACGGGCTGCGGCGGCGGTTCGACGGTCGCGACCTGGAACCGCTCAATTGGGCCTCCTATATCGACATCAAACAGTGGATCGCCGAAGTCCTGATGATGAAGGTGGACAAGATGGCAATGGCCCACGGGCTCGAAGTCCGGGTGCCGTTCTTGGATCAGCAATTGGTCCGCTTCGCCCTGGCCCTGCCGGTGGCCGTAAAGACGAACAAGCAGCTGCTCAAGCAAGTGGCTGAGAAATATCTTCCCGCGACCATCGTCGGTCGACGGAAGAAGGGGTTTTCGAGTCCGTTCTCCGAGTGGCTCTTCGAAGCGCTCGGTGAGGAGATTCTCACACCGATTCGAAAGGTCAATCGCCAGCGCAATTGGTTTGACGACCGAGCGCTCATGACCCATTTCGAGCAGGGCCGGAGCGGACGGAACAAACACGCAATCTGGGGCTTGTTCCTGATTGCCAAATGGTGCGAACGCTATGATATGGTTTGATTTGGTCACTCCCAAAAGTGTGATGTTCTTCAAGGAGATCATCCGGGCAATCGAGGCGCGGGGTAAAGAGGTGTTCGTCACCGCGCGCAACAGTGAGGGATACGAGGAGGTCGTGCAGCTGCTCGAGCTGTATCAGATCGACTACAGCACAATCGGCGGCTTTGGCGGCAACATCCTCGAGACCAAGTACAAGGCCTCGCTGGAACGCCAGATGTCGTTGTTTTCGGTCATCACCGAGATGAACGTGGAGAAGCTCGTCTGCCTCTGCTCGGTGGACGCCAATCGGCTGGCCTTTGGCTTGGGGATTCCCATCGTCAATTTCTACGATATTCCCCTGTCCGATTACCGGGCCGATTTTCGCAAAGCCTTGCCCCAGGCGCGATTGACGATTCCCCTCTCCAGCAAGGTCATCCGGCCGTTTGTCGTACCGGAGAACATCTTTTGCCGGTTTTCCCTCGAAGCGGACCAGGTGCTGTCGTACAATTTTTTGGATCCGGTCATTTGGCTGAAGGATTTCGTTCCACAACGGGAGGTGCTCTATCGGCAATTGTACAAGCTCGGCGCGTCCAATTCGAAGCCGCTGATCGTCATTCGGGAAGAGGAGTACAAGGCGTCTTACGTGCAGGATCAATTGCCTTTCTTGTACGATGCGTTGCCCAAAATCTACGATATCACCAAGGCCAACATCGTGATCATTCCGCGGTACGAGAGCAAGTACTTAGAAGAGAAGTTTCCTTTTGCCTACGTGCTGAAAGAAAAAGTGGTGATCCAACATCTGCTGGCCTATGCAGACCTGTTCATCGGGGGGGGCGGAACGATCAACATCGAGGCGACCTACTTCGGCACGCCGACCATCTCGACCCGCTCGTTCATCTCCCACTACGACATGTATCTGATTCAAAAAGGACTGATGAGCTGGGTGGAAAACGAGGATGAACTGATTGAGTCGGCGCTGCAAATGCTTCAGAGCAACAATGAGGGGCTGGCCGCACAAATCTATCAACAACAAAGTGTCGACATCGACCAGATCGTCGACTGTACGTTGCAATGACCAACCCGCTGATCAGCATCTTCGTCCCGACCTACAACCGGTCGTCGCTTCTAGCCGAGTGTCTGCGAAGCTGCCTGGAGCAGGATTTCGACAATTACGAAATCGTCGTCGGAGATGACGGTTCAAATGACGACACGCCTCAGGTCGTCGAGCAGTTGAAAAAAGAAACAGACAAGATCGTCTACTTGCGCTTGCGGGAGAACACCCGGGCCCAGCTGGTGGGCAATTTGGCGCGACGGATGCGCGGCCGTTTTCTGCTGAGACTCGGTGACGATGATCGGCTGTACCCGAACGTGCTGGGTCGCTACGTCAAGGCGATCGAACAGGACAAGGCGCGCTTTGCCTACGGGGACATCCGACTGTTTTCCGATGACGGCACGGTGAACCGGGTGCAGGCCTACGAGGACTACAGCGAGCGACAGGACCGCTTGTTGGCCGATCTTTTTCAAGGAAACGTCTTCCCCTGTCCCGGTTCGTTGATCGATGCGGACTTGTACTGGCGGCATCTGGTGCGGCTGGGATATCCCGGATTTTATGAGGGGACGTTTCATCTGATCACTTCTTATGCCGGTCGGGCGATTGACTACTTGGAATGGATTCTGCTCGCCGGCACCGGACACCGCTTCAAGCACGTGGGGGGGACCACGGTCCACTACCGGGTGCACTCCGGGCAGGACAGCAACCACATGTTCAAAAACGGATCCGAGGAGAGCTTTGTCACCCGGATGATGCTGGCCCTGCACTCGATGAGAGAAATCGATCCCCGGGCCGAGTGGGAAACCGCACCCGTGGCTGCGGAGGCCCGTTTCCTGCTCGGATTGGCCAAAACCCTGGGCAATGTGTTCGACGCCTACAACGCCATGGCCTGCTACCGCCGCGTGCTGACCCTCGATTTGAAAGACTCGCCCCTGCTGGACGAGGCCCTCCGCGGGCTGACCCAGACCGTTTTTTTGGCCACCGGCGAGACCTCGACCCGGATCAACGAGAAAGACCAGGACCTGCACCAGCTGGCGATGCAGCTCGGGTTGCCCGATACCGCCAAAATGATCGCAGCGTATCAAAAACTCAGCGCCACCATCGACAACCGCTTGAGCAAAGCACAGGTGCTCAGAAACAGCGGCCAGTTGGAGGAGGCCAGGCAAATGGCCAAAGAAATCGTCGGCGCGCCCACGGCGCGAACAGCGGTGGCCGTGCGGTTTTTGAGTGAGCTGTGTCGAGAGGCCGGCGATGTGGAGTTGGCCTATCACTACGCCATCTTCGCTGCATCGATCAGCGGCTATGCCGAGCCGTACTACCGCTACGCACAAGAGCTCTGTGAAGAGCTCAACCGGGACAATGAAGTGGAGATGGCCCGCCGCCGCACGTTGATTCAACCCACCCACCTCATGCGGGGTCTTTACCCGGACGAGATAACGTTCGGCACCGCCTTCGAGCTGGCCGACGAAATCAATCAAAGAGAAGGCAAATTCTAT
>JANQET010000105.1 GCA_028278265.1 Myxococcota bacterium | reverse complement strand
GGAAAGCGGCTGGGGGTGAACCCCAGCCCTACATCGAAAGCCGCGAAGCACAGACTAAAACAACACCCTCCTGATGGAGAGGGGGCCAGGGGGTGAGGTACCAGGGGGTGAGGTCCCAACGGGGCCGAGTTCCGGAGCGGTCAGTAGTATGAGTGGGGAGAAACACCAAACAGCGTTGGCACGGGTTTTGCGCTCCTGTCCGGGTATAAAGCGCGCTGTCTCAATAGGTGAGACGCCAGTGAAGTGCGAGAGGAGATGTTGTATGAAGAGATTTGTCAGAATTGAGAAAGCCCGGCGCAAGGGACGCTTACCAAAGTACACGGTGCTTCACTGCCGGGCCGGCGGTCGCCACCAGGTGGGTTGGTGCTTTCGAATGTGCCAACCGAAAAACGGGAGGGGGTTGTGCGGTCGCGTCGCTCCCCATTCGTTGAGGAGCCGTGCCGGAGTGGCCATCGCCGCGCACCAGCAGAACCAAGCCGAATTTCGCGCCGAAGAGGAGCGCGAACGGGCGGGATAATCGATTAAACCACCACCGATTTCAAACATCCCCCAAAACTGTCAATTCTGTAATAGACTTGTCGTTTATTGAAAGGATCGTTGGTCCTGGCGCCATAAAGTGGGTGCCGGCCATTTGTGGTCGACTCTAATGAGGACAAGATCGATGAAAAACAGAGCGAAAAAATGGATTGTCCCCCTGGTGGCGAGCGGCTCGTTGGTGTTCCTGGCCGCCTGCGATTCAACCGAAGAGGATGGTGTGTTGGTCGCCTGCGCGCCACGACTCGTGGTGGTGCAGGACATCCTGGCCCAGCTCGAGGGAATGCCCATCGATACCTTTTTCGAGCAATCGTACCGTCAGATACTGTTGCGCAGCCCGGAGGCGATCACTGCAGAAGGGTTATCAGAGGCGTTTGGTCTGCGGGACGACCTGTTGGACGATATTTCGGATGAATACCGACGACAGACCGAGGAGCTGACCGCCGGGATCCTGGCCCTGCTCAAGACCTATGATCGCCAGTCGCTGACCCCGGAGCAGCAGACCTCCTACGATATTTATCAATGGCGGTTGGAGGATTGGGTCGCTGATGCAGAATTCGCCCTGCACCATTTTCCGGTCTCCGGATGGCTGTCGAGTCCCCAGAACGGGCTGTTCCTCTTTTTCGAAGACCTTCATCCGGTGGCCAACCGGCAAAACGCAGAGGATTACATCGCGCGGCTCAAACAGGTCGCCGGAAAACTGGCTTGTCAGCGGGAGAACATCGCCCTCAGTGAGCAGGCCGGTATTGTTCCCCTCGCCTATATGTTGCAGCGGGCGCTGGACCAGTTGGCCGGTATTGAACCCGGGTCGGCCCGCCAGCTGCCCTTCTACACCGCATTTGAGCAAAAGCTCGCCGCCGTGGGCGACCTCAGCGCTGCAGACCGGGAGGAGCTGCTCGAACAGGCCGAGGAGGCGATCGAGAAATCGGTCATCCCGGGGTATCAGGCGCTGGTCGAATCGATCGAGGAATTACTGCCCGACGCTCCGCAGGACGGCGGTGTTTGGCGACTCCCCGACGGGGACCAATACTACACCCACTTGCTGCACCACTACACCACGACCGATTTGACCGCTGATGAGATCCATCAACTCGGGCTGGCCGAGGTGAGCCGGATTCAATCGGAGTTGAGAGCGATCTTCGATACGCTGGGCTATCCGTCGGACGAGAGCCTGTCCCAGCTATTCGGACGAGTTGTAGACGACGGGGGAGTGGTCGCCGCGGCTCAAATCGTTCCGACCTATGAGGCGATTATCGAGCACGCCGAACAGAATCTGACCGAGGCGTTTGACATCTTTCCCACGATCGACGTCATCGTCATCGGTGGCGCTTCCGGCGGCTACTATGTTGCCGGCACACCGGACGGATCCCGCCCCGGCGCGTTTTACGCCTACAATCTCAGTGACATTCCCCGGTACGACATGGCGACCCTGGCCTACCACGAAGCGATTCCCGGACATCACACCCAAATCGCCATCGCCCAGAACCTCGAATTGCCCCTGTTTCGCAAGCTCGAGGGGTACACTGGCTACGTCGAAGGCTGGGCGTTGTACGCGGAGCAACTGGCCGATGAGCTCGGGTGGTATGACGAGGACATCTACGGCAATCTGGGCCGCCTGCAATTCGAGTTGTACCGGGCGGTACGACTCGTCGTGGATACGGGGTTGCACGCCAAGCAATGGACCTTCGACGAGACCGTGGACTACATTGTCGAGAACCTCGGCTCATCGCCCCAAGGGGCTCAGCGGCAGGTCGGCCGCTACTTGGTCATCCCAGGCCAGGCCACGGCCTACAAGATCGGTATGCTGAAGCTGTTGGACTTACGCCAGCACGCGCAGGATCAATTGGGTGACCAATTCGACCTGAGGGATTTCCATTCAGCAGTGCTGCTCTCCGGCGCCACCCCCCTGAATATCCTGGAGCGGATCGTTCAGGATTACATCGATACCAGTTCCTAGGCCCAAAATAAGCGAAGTTTGCTACTGCGAGCGCCGATCTGCCCGAATCTACGGGCCGTTCTCCTTTCGCCATCCTCCACGTAGCTATGGCTACGAGTGCGGTGGCTTCAGTCCGAGCACCCCGTATCTTCAGGCATCTCAGCGCTCTCGCTACGCAAACCTCGCCTATTTTGGGCCTGGTCCGAAGAATTCCCGAACAATCGGCGGCAAGTGCCGATCCCCTGCCATTACTGGGCGTACCCGATTTTGTGGATCAGTGGATTGTGAAAATTTAATAATAGCTGTATTTTTATGTTTATTTTGTATTTTTTCTGTTTACAGAGGGCTTCTTTACATTATATTTACAATAATGCAGTTATATGGTAAAAATCTATCCCTTAATTTGCCCTTCATGGAATCACCGTGTTGCCGAATCGGGTGCAGTTTACTGTTTTCATTGATGATGTTGTCCTGCGGCCGGATCGGGTACGAAAAAATGCAAGTGGAATTGGAAAGCGACACGGATCAGAGCAGCGGTGGTGAAAACTCATCAGATGCTGGCGGGGATGGGGATACGGACACGGATTCAGACGCCGATGCAGATACCGACGCTGATGCGGATACCGACTCGGACGCGGACACAGATACGGACGCCGATGGGGACTCGGATGCCGATACGGACGCCGATGCGGATACCGACACTGATGCGGACACGGACGCCGATACGGATGCTGACGCAGATGGGGATACCGACACGGATGCTGACACGGATGCGGACACAGATACGGATACCGACACGGATGCTGACACGGATGCCGATACGGACACGGACACGGACGCCGATACGGACACGGATGCCGATGCGGATACCGACACCGATACGGACACGGACGCCGATACAGACACGGACGCCGATACAGACACGGATACCGATGCTGACACCGATGCAGACGCTGACACCGATGCCGATTCAGACACCGATACCGATTCCGTCGGGGATACGGATTCTTCTGGCGACACCGACACGGATACTGGAGTAGAAGGGGGTTACTATGTGGATTGCTCGGCCGGTGTGGATGGGGACGGTACCCTGGCCAATCCATGGAACAATTTGGATAGTGTCAATGCGGTCACCTTTTCGCCGGCAGAACAAATCTACTTCCGCCGCGGCACCACCTGTGTGGGCCTGTTGTGGCCCAAGGGATCCGGCTCACCGGGCAACCCGATCATCATCGATGCCTACGGCAGCGGCGCCAAACCCCATATCGATGGCAACGGCGGCTCCGACGCGGTCTACCTGCACAACCAGGAGTACTGGGAGATTCGCAATCTGGAGGTGACCAACGACGGCCCGGAGGCCAATCGACGGGGTGTCCATATCGAGCTCGAGGACTACGGCACCGGCACCTATTATCGAGTGTCCAATTTGACCATCCACGATGTCAGAGGGGATGACGCCACATTGGCCGGCGGCAGTGCCGGCATCATGTTGGACACCATCGGCACGGTGCCCACCAAATTCTCCGATGTGGTGATTGAGAACAATGAAATCTATTCCCTCGAGCAGGAGGGAATCAGCCTGGCGTCCGATTTTAAATGTCGGGTGGAGAATTGTTGTCAAACGGAGGAGAATTTCTACCCCTGGGATGCGGCCATCATTAGGGGTAACCACGTGTACGACGTCGGCGGCAGCGGCATCCATCTCAGAATCGCCGAGGGATCGATCATCGAACACAACGTCGTGCACCACACCAATCGGCGAAACGATACCTTCAGTGCCGGGATTCATTTCGGTCGGGCCGACTATTTGACGGTGCAGTTCAATGAAGTCTATGCCAACTACGGCAACGCCCAACTGGTCCGCGGGATTTGGATGAGTCATGGACAGCGCGGCTCAGTGGTCCAATACAACTACATCCACGATGAAGAGGGTCCGGCGCTCTCGGTCACCGGCTCCTGGTGCAACAATTCAACGGTCGATGCGGTGGTGCGCTACAATATCGTGGAGAACGGTTCCTATATGGCGTGGCGCATTCACGGCAACGGGATCAAGAACCTCAAGGCCTACAACAACACAACCTACCTTCATTCAGGGCTCTCCACCGATATGTTGGAGCAACCGGTGGGCAACGGGGATGTGACCAGCGCCTATTTTTACAACAACATCTTCTACAACTTGGCCAGCGGCGACTACATTTTCGGCGGCAGCAAAATCGTCTTCGACAACAACCTCTTTTACGGCAACCATCCCTCAGGGGAACCGAGCGACTCGAACAAGATCACCGGCGATCCCCTGCTGCTCACCCCGAACAGCGGTGATCCTCTGGGCTACCAAATCCAAGCCGGCTCTGCCGCCCAGGGGACGGGCCGATTGATCAGCGACAACGGCGGCCGGGATTATTTCGGCAACCCGGTGCCCTCGGACAGTGATCCGGATATCGGCGCCCATCAACTCTGATCCGCTGAACCGATCCTTTGCAACGCAGACGGTTATTGGCAGTCGTGGGATACGACCAATCCGCGCTCGGTGAGGGTGTTGAGGTTGTTCAGGGTCGCGGTGTCAGAACAGTCCAAGTTGTTGTCGTCCAGATAGACATAGTCCAGCTCGCCGAGACCCTGATTGGCTACCAGGGGGTCGATATTGGCGATTCGGTTGCTCTGGAGTTGAATCCCGCGAAGGTTGGCCATTCCACTGACAGGTCCAATATCGACGAGCTGGTTGCTGGCGAGGAACAGGGTCTCGAGCGTGGTCAGTCCGCTCAATGGCGTGATATCGTCAATCTGGTTGCCACCGAGTGCCAGCAGGGTGAGGTTCGGCAGTTGGGCCAGGGGGTGAAGGTCCCCGATGGTGTTGTCGCTCAGCTCGAGCTCGGTGAGGTTGGTCAAGTTGGCCAACGGCGCAATGTCGGTGATCTGGTTACGGGCCAGATTCAGCGATGTCAGTCCGAGCGAATCGGCTAAGAAGCTCAAGTCGCTGAGGTCCATATCGCTTAATTGCAATTCGATGAGCCCGGGAATGGATTCCAGCGGGGTGAAATCGCTGATCGGATTGCCCCCAATGCGAAGGGCAGAGAGGCTCGGCAGCTGCGTCAGCGCGCTCAAGTCTTCGATTTGATTGTCATTCAACCCGAGAGACCAGAGACCTTTCAGCTGTTGAAGGGGGGTCAAATCGCTGATGGCGTTGCCGTCAAGATAGAGGAGCTCGAGTTGTGGCAATCCGGCGAGAGCGCCAATGTCGGTCAGCCCGGTCCCCTTCAGGGCGAGGCGTTTCAGCTTGAGCAGCGGACTGAGGAATGAGAGGTCGGAAAAAGAGGTTTCGCAGGCGTCCAGCACTTCCAATCGGGTCAGCGCGCTCAGGGGTGAGAGATCCAAAGCGGCCATGCCGTGGAGGTAGAGCTCCGATAGGTTGGTCAATTGGGCCAGCACAGTGATGTCCGTCACGCCGGAGTAAATCAGGCTGAGTTGGGTCAAGTTGGTCAACGAACCGATGGGGCTGATATCTGTCACGGGATTGTTGTTGAGGTTGAGCGAGGTGAGGCCTGTCAATTCCGCAAGGGGGGTGATATCGCTGACCTCGTTTCCGCCCAGATCGAGCTGTTTCAGTTGGGTCAGCCCTGTCAACGGCCCGATATTGGTAGTGGACGATCCGTTCAGATTGAGCTCTGTGAGGTGATGCAGTTCGGCCAGGGGGCTGAGATCCGTGATTTCATTGTCGACAATCTGCAACGCGCGGAGGTTGCCCACACACTCGAGCCCGGTCAGACGGGTGATGTGGCACTCGGGGACCCCTTCATCGAAATAGGGCGGCCAGCTGGTGCACCTCAGCTCCTCGACGGTCAACAGCTCGGTCGCCGAGATCGTGCCCTCCGGTTTGTCGAGCGCGGCCCGCACCAATGACAGGAGTCCCGGGTCAGAGAACGCCTGCTCACTGCAAGGATCGTCATCAGAGTCGCAGCCGGTAATGCTCGATAGGACCATTAGTGCAATACCGATATACAGATAGCTCAATGACCTTCTCATCACAGTCTCCTCCTTCTTTTGCCGATTCAAGTCAGAACTCTAGCGAAACAGCCGACCCGGTGCAACACTCCGTTTGGGGTCGATCGAGCTCAGGATTGGACTTCAGGGGGCGTGGGATCCTGTTGAACCGGCAACTCCACGACAAACGTCGCACCGGCCATTTCGCCATCGCTCCTCACATTCAAGGAGCCCCCCATCTCCTCGAGGTATATCCGGCAGGTGTGCAGGCCGAATCCATGTCCCCCCGGTTTGGTGGTAAACCCGTAGGAGAACATCTTGGACAGGTTCTCAGGGGAGATACCGCAACCGGTGTCGCTCAGATTGATGAATGCCGTGTTGCCGGTCAGACCGGTGCGGAAGATGAGCTTTCGCTCCCCCACCGGCGTGTCCATCATCGCCTCTTTGGCGTTCTTGATCAGGTTGACCAGAACGTGGATCAGCTTGGTTTTTTGGAGTCTGATTCTCGGTGTGTTGGAAAATTCTTTGATGACCTCGAGCCCATAGCTGCTGATGCTGCTCGATTGCATGGTAATGGCATCTTCGATCAGCTGGGTGAGTGACACTTCTTCGACCATCATGGTTCCACCGTATTTTTGTTGAGCGGCGACAATGACCTCGATCGCACTGACCATCTCTCGAACCTTGTCGATGCGCTGCTTGGCGTTGTCGATGGTCTGGTCCAGAATTTCCCCATAGGTCAGGTAGTAACTCAGTAGCTTTTTCCCCTTGGGATCATTCAGGATGAACGTCTCGAGATCGTCGAGATGATCGCGGAGTAGTTGATTGGCTTTGGTCAAGCCGAGGAGCCGTTTGTTCGATATTTCCTCTTCCAGGGATTCGGCGGCGATTTTGATCGAGTTGAGCAGGTTCATCACGTTGTGCAGCGTCCCGGTGGTGATCGCCGCCAGTTCTGTCTGATGGGCCTGCTGGACTATCTCCTCCTTGGCATCCTCGAGCTCCCCCAGGCGTTTTTGAACCTCTTGTTCGAGGGCGTCGCGCCCTCGAGCTCCCCCAGGCGTTTTTGAACCTCTTGTTCGAGGGCGTCGCGCGAGTTGACCAACATTTCTTCGATGCGCTTGTGTTTGGTGATTTCACTCAACAAGATGATGTGACCGATGATCACCCCTCCCCGACTCGTCTCAGAACGGGTCAGCGAAAAGTAGCGCCGCTCTTGATCGGTATCGAGACAGAGCTCATTGGGAGATGATTCGGGGTGGGTCGTCCGGTCGAGCAGCAGCTGATCGACGGTTTTTCCTCTCACTTCCTCGTCGGTGGTACTGAGCATCTCGGACGCTGCGGGATTCACTCGCTCGATTTTCCCGGTCGTGTCGGTGAGAATGATGCCGTCGTGCACGTCTTCGAAAACCGTCTCGGCTACCCTCGCCGGCGAGATGGTCAGCAGCTGATGGCGTTGCAACGCGATGTAGAGAAAGACGAAGAACAGTGCGGTCGCCGCGGTGCCGAATTGGGGAAACTCTTTTACCCCGAGCAGTTCGGGAATAATGGCATTGGCGCCCAATGACAGGACGATCGTAATCAGTCCGCCTCCGCTCAGGAGGAGGTAGGTCGAGCGGTGGGGTTTGTTCGGTGTTTGCCACGCGGCGATCGCCAGACGCGCCTGTGCGTGCAGTGCCGGTATGCCGGCAATAATAAACAAAAGCCACGCATGCATCGGACCAGGAATATATCCCATCCCCCAAGAATAGACCCGGATGGCTTGCACTGCTTGGTCAGTGAAGGCGTAGATCCCGCTGCAGACAAGAGAGGTGGCGATATACAGGATCGCTATTTTACCCGGTGGTTTTTGGATCAAGGAGTAGGCAAACAGAAAAAAGAAGAGCGAGCAAGGCGCCCAACAGATGACCGAATACCGCATGATCAGTAACCGGGTACTCTCTTCGAGGGGGTAATAGTAAGCGAAGAACTCCGATCCGGTCCAGCACCAGATTGAGACCAACGCACCGATAAAATAGATGTGATCCCTGCTGCGATGCCATTGGCCGAGCACCCGCGACAGCAGAAATGTATAGGCCATGATGGAGATGAGCAGCGTGAGTGCATAGGCATTCATAGTTCGTTTATACGGCGGTTGTTCGTATTTCGAAAGGGGGGAAGCGATGTCGCGGACGACCGAGCGTGCGGATGTCGGGACCAACCGGCAGAGCCATTTGCTCGACGATGCCGCCATCTCCTTGCGGTGATGCCGTGGGCTGCCGGCGGCCTTTACACCAGCCTGCATCATTGGGGTTAAGTGATTTCATAGGCGACCGTACCAATAAACATTAGTAGTACATTGGACTATGCTCTGTAAATTTGAGGTATGAGACACCTCCTCGACCGTCGATCAGCTTGGGGGGCTGATGCTGCTCGAAATCCCGCCAGAAGATCAAGAGATGATCAAAGAGTTCTCGATGGCTGTTAAACGCGCGCGCATCGTGGATGTCATCTCTCCATTGGACCGCATCGCCGAGGAGATCATTGCGGCTTCGGAGTGCACAGCGTGACCTCCGTCATTCCACCTGCTGAGCACCTGGCGCTCACCGGCTATATTCTGCAACAGACGGGTATTGTCCTGGACCAGGGCAAGGATTATCTGTTGAAAAGTCGACTTGCGCCACTCCTCGAGCGAAATGGCTGGCGCTCCTACTCGCAAATGCTCCATGTCGCTCAGTCCGATACTTCCGGCCACGTCAAACAGTTGATCATCGACGCGATCAGCACCAACGAGACCTCTTTTTTTCGGGATTCCCGTCCGTTCGATCTGTTGGCCCACAAGCTGATCCCCGAACACTTCGAACGGGAGGCCCAGGGATTGAACATCTGGAGCTGCGCTGCTTCTACAGGGCAGGAAGTCTACAGCATCGCCATCGTGCTCAAGGAGATCCTGCACCATCTGGAGCGATATCGCATCAACATCCTGGGCACTGACATATCGGATGAGGCGCTGAGGGTGGCGAGCGCGGGAAGCTACACGCCGTTCCAGTTGTCACGGGGGTTGTCGGCAATGAGACAAGCCAAGTTTTTCACCCGCCGTGGAGAGCTGATGCAAATATCGGATGAATTGCGGGGCCTGGCCTCCTTCCACAAAGTGAATCTGCTCAATCCGCTACCGTTCCATCGCACTTTCGATATTGTGTTTTGTCGCAACGTGGCGGTTTACTTCGGTCCTGACAACCGTCGCACCCTGTTCAATGTGGTTGCAGACAGGCTGAAGGCAAACGGCGTGATGATCATCGGTTCTACTGAATGTTTGGCCGGAATGAATGACCGGTTTGTGCGCCGCGATCACAAAGGTGCGGTTTATTACGCCAAAAACTGACAACCATCACGGTATCTCTTCACACTCGATGATCATTTTTTCGAGTGCATATTCGAGGATGGGGGAGAGGTCCCCTTCACAGATGTCGCCGAAGTAAGCGTTGGGGATCAAACCGACCAGCTCCTTGAGTTTGACCGCTTCATCGGCGCTGCCGAACTCGGAATCACACGCCTCGGGGCCGGCGATGACAATAACCATGTAGGCTTCCTCACCGGCCAGTGCGTCCAGGTAGGCTTTGGTTTTCGCCGGAGTGGTGGCCGAGGCCTCATCCACATCCTCGTCGGTGAGGATGATGATGACCAGCAATGAGTTCTCCCCGCGATAAAAGCCTTGATTGGGCTGTCCGGGGCCAAGCTTGTCGCCGAACATCTCGATGGTGGTCAGGGGCATCTCATGACCGCTGTCGCTGCCGCCGTTGTATGGGATCGGTTGCTCTGCCACACAGGTGAACTTGTCCGTCACATTTGCAGCCGGGCCGTCGATCCATTTTCCGGCCAATCCACAATCCTTGTCTGAGAAGATTCCGTCATGGAGCTCACCATCCATTCCCATGGTTGTTGAGCCGTTGTCGTATTCGCCATTGATTGCGCTGTTGGTCACGCCGAGGCGATACTCTTTGAATTCGTCGTCCGCCTCCACGTGGCCGTCGAGCACCTCTACGAACCGCGGGAAATTTTGAGCCAGGTTTTCTTTTTCCTCTCCCATACTGGCTGAGATATCGACGATGAATAGAATGTCCATCGATTCACATCCCGTAAATTCAGTGTCCGAATCTGTATCCCCGTCCGAGTCGCTATCCCCATCGGCATCACTGTCTGCATCAGCATCTGTATCTCCGTCCGAATCTGTATCCGCATCGGTGTCAGTGTCCCCGTCGGTGTCGCTATCCACATCGGAATCGGTGTCCCCGTCGGCGTCCGTATCTGCATCAAGATCCGAGTCCGTGTCGGTATCCATATCGGTGTCTGCGTCCGCATCCCCGCTCGCATCTACACAGAGGTTGGACAGGCAAGTGAGTCCGGGATCGCAACCTCCACCGGCGGTGCAAGCGCAGCCTTCCGCACCGATGCTGCAATTGGATTCCCCGTTGTTACTGCCATCACCGCGGCTGCAGGCCATCACCGAGAAACACGAGCAGAGAAGAACAGCCCGGAGCAGATTGATAGAACTCCTATGCATGTCGGCACCTCCTTTGGCCACTATCTGGAATGCTATCCTAACGTCAAATGAATTATCGTGCAATTCTGCTGGTTTTTTATTCAAGAGATGAGGATCCGAACGGCTTATCCGCTCGTCGTGCACGGTTCGACGAGGGGGAGGATTTTTATATTTCGGGCTGGTTCTCAGACCACGGTCGAGATGCGTTACAAACTGTTGCACAACCAAATCAAGGCGCCCCGCGGCTCGGTGCTGATCGCTTTGTATTTTAAGGCGACACAGAAAATAACAAACAACTACATGGTAGAGATCCGAGCGCATCAAACCGATGATCAGGATCCCGAGTTTTCCAAGAAGGTCACCACGAGACACATCGCCGGTGACTGGGTCTATCCGACCCATTTGTGGCCGGTGGGAAAAATAGTACAGGATTGGACCTATTTCAGGACGAAAATGAAGCCTCGCGGTACGGTGGATTTCTACGCCGATCAAACCCCAATCCTCTGACCAGCCGTTGTTCGACGACCGGCGAATTCACGTCGGGCAAGCGACCTTCAGCGAGAGTGCATCGTACTGGGTCGACGAATACCGGGCGTTCACAAAGAAAAACAAACCGTACCACGCCCGCGATTAAAAAGTCCTCGACGCCCAAACCCGGTTGACGTCGACGCTTCTCCGGCGCTATTGGTGGCCAATTGAGCACAGGTCCCATTTTTTTTGGAGAACCAAATGGAATCCAACAGAATGTTAGAATTACTCTTCGAGCTGTACAGCGAGACCCCACGGCAGGGGCCGGGCAACACCTGGTGCACCCGAAAGGCCCTGGAGATGATCCCCGAGCTGACCGAGCAGCAGACCATCTTGGATGTCGGCAGCGGCTCGGGAGCGCAAACCGCGGATCTTTGGCGCAATACCTCCGCTGCGATCGTGGCGGTGGATATTTTTCAGGGGTTCGTCGACTCTGTGAGCAAAACAGCGGCCAGGGACGGTCAATCCCATCGCGTCACCGCGCGAGTGGGAGATATGACGAAGCTGCAATTTGAAGACGGCGCCTTCGACCTCATCTGGTCCGAGGGGGCGATCTACATCATGGGGTTGCAGGCCGGGTTGACCGCTTGGCAGCCCCTGCTCAAAGACAATGGGCATGTCGCGGTTTCGCACATCTGCTGGTTGGCCGACGAGATCCCTCCCGAGTGCGCCGAATACTGGCAACGGGAGTATCCCGACATCACCACCATCGAGTGCAATCTGAACATCTTCGAGCAGTGCGGCTATGACAACATCGGCCATTTCCCCTTGCCCCAGCAAGCTTGGCTCGAGGAATACTACCAACCCCTCGAACAAGCGCTGCCCAAGTTCAAGAGCAGACACCCGAACGACGCAGACGCCAGGGCAGTTATCGAGATGACTGAAGAAGAGATTACCCTCTACCGAAAATACCCCGACGTGTACGGCTACGCCTTCTTCATCGCCAAGCGGAAGTAGTGGATCGCGAAAGTGTCTGTTGTGTGACGATTTCGTGAACCCCCTTGCTCGCTGGCGTTCAATCCTTACCGAATATTATAGAGCTTGATCAAGATTGATTGCTCAAAGGAGGTGGATCGTGAATATAACCAAAGAGTCACTCATGCTGCTAGTGGGATTACTGGTTGTGCTAGCCCTGTGCATTCAATAGGCGAGTCCTTAGTCTTAGTATGCCTTGGCAATGGATTTTAGACGGTCGACAGTGTCCTTGCGGGATTCGACCACGTGTAGCCTCTCGTCTTTCCAGATTTTGGGCATCTGCATCTTGTCAGCGGGAACGTAGGTGTCCTGTCTGGCGCCAATATATTTCTCTTTGTGATCAAATAGATCGGGCCGCTCGGATGGCCCGATGAATTTGGCCGGAGTTTGTTCTTTTTCTTGATCTAGATTGTGAGCGTTGATTTCCGCGACAATTTGATCCAAGGCATCGGTGACCAAGCGCTTGAACACTTTGCTCGATAGGGTTTCTGCGTGTTGATCTCTACCTTTTTCATACTTCAGGACGGGGAAGCTGCTTGACCACCGATTTCATTATCGCCCTTCTCAGAGTTCCACCCCGCAACCGAGCGACGCGGCGCTTTTTTGAGCTCTCACTGAGTACATAACACCGGCCGCGATTTCAGGCCGCATCAGGCTCCCATTCCGATCATCATGCCGAACGGGTCCTCGTTTGTGGATTTTTGTTCAGATAGGAGAACTTAAACCTGTATTAGTGCTCTGTTTGAACTTTTTCAATAAGTTTAAACTTCAGACGGTCATTGACTTCTGGCAAAATCGAGGGAGCTTGTTGGTCGCATGGGGTGTTCAGCCACCGAAACAGGGCTGGATCAGTTCGAGTCGATCCCCGGATTGGACGTGAATCCGCGTCCACTGCTCGGGAAAGATGTACTCGCCGTTGTGCTCGACCAGTAGGTGGGGTGTTTTCTCTTTGAGCAAGGCCACCAGTGCCTCAACGGTCAATCCCCGGGGTACGGACTCCTCGATGCCATTAACGGTGATCGCGATCGACGGTTCAGTGGTCATGATCGATATCCATTCTCCGGGACGCTCCTGTTTCAGCCGAGTCCCAGTACCTGGGGTATAACCCGTCTCACTATAATTATCCTTATCTTCTGAACTTTTTTCTAGACTTGTTTTTATTCGGGATATAGTAAACCCACCAATTCGCGTGTCCCCCGGATGCCGATTTGATCGGTGACAGCGCATCGGCGATATCCACCGGAACACTGCCAATAAGGGAATCGAGAAACCAGAATGATTTTGCACGAATTTGAGTACAAACGGCCGAATTCATTGAAAGAAGCGGTCACCCTGCTGGCTGCCAACCCCACTGCCCGTCCCTTGGCCGGGGGCACGGATGTGGTGGTCAACATGAAGTACCGCTCCATTTTGCAGTTGGTCCCGGGTGCAGGCACGGAAAAGGCCGATTTTTCGGCAGCAAAACGGGTTCCGCCGATCGATCGACCGGCAATGGTGGTGTCACTGGCCGATATCGATGGACTCGGCCGGGTGACTGCGGAGCGGGATAAGGTGATTGTCGGCCCCTGTGCCACGATGCGGGAGCTCGTTCGTCATGAAGAACTGATTCCCCCGGTTGCTGCGCTCAGAGATGCCGCCGGCATTATGGGATCCCCGCTGATTCGCAAC
>JANQET010000018.1 GCA_028278265.1 Myxococcota bacterium | reverse complement strand
GCCGAACAGGACCCCAATCTCCCGGTCCGCAGCAACGGCGACCACCAGGTCGAGGACTCCGTCTCTATCGAGATCCTTGGCGACAATGCCGTCCGGGCTGTCCCCGACTATGTAGGTTTGGTCAAAGGTGAACGTCCCGTCTCCTTCTCCGCTGGTCCCATTCCCGTGGAATACCCCGATCGTGTTTTCGCTGTGGTTGGTGATGGCAAGGTCGAGGATATCATCGTCGTCGAAGTCTCCCACTGCTGACGCCCTGGGCCCATTGACGTCCGTCAGGATCGGGGCTGCGGTAAACGTTCCGTCGCCGTCCCCTAGCAGGATGGTGAACTGTTCGGGAAAGCTGCCCGAATCTGCCACCGACAGATCCTTGAAGCCGTCCTCGTTGAAATCGGCCACGGTAATGCCGTGTGCCCGTTCACCGGTCGGGGGTTCTTCGGGGTGCTTGGCAAAAGTACCGTCGCCGTTGCCCAGCAGGATAGACAAGGAGAAGGAGTTGATCCCAGAATCCACCACGACCAGGTCCAGGTTGGTATCGCCGTCGAAATAGTCGACCGCAATGCCGATCGGCCCGTCCCCTACGGCGGGGGTTTGGTGCAGGGTGAAGGTGCCGTCACCATCACCGGCGGATCCGTCTCCTTTGAGGACGGTGACCGTGTCGTCGAGGTTGTTGGTCACCGCCAAATCGAGGATGCCGTCCCCGTCGAAATCACCGGTGACAATCGCTTGGGGCAGGTCGCCGACGAGCGGCTGTTCCGCATGGGGCGTGAAGGTGCCGTCCCCTTCGCCGGCCGCACCGTCCCCCAATAAGATGACGACATTGTCGGTGTTCGAGTTGACGACCGCCAGATCGGTGATGCCGTCTGCGTTGTAGTCTCCCAATGCCATGTCCTTGGGACTGTCCACTACGGGAAACGTGTGGGTCTGGCCAAATGTCATCGTGCCGGTGCATTCGCCGGTGGTGTCGGTATCCGAGTCCGTATCGGCATCGGTGTCCGCATCTGCATCGATGTCGGTATCCGCATCTGTATCAATGTCGGTATCCGCATCGGCATCGATGTCGGTATCTCCATCCGCGTCGGTATCGGTGTCCGCATCTGCATCTGTGTCCGTGTCACCGTCCGCACCGCCGTCTTGAAGCATCAGCGGATCGAAGCCGATCCGGCCGCATCCCAACGGGATCGCACTCGCGAAACACAGCACAACAACAACGCAATGCCGATCGGTTCGGACGTCGCGGCAGCTAATTCGGGTCATTTGTGCAGAATCCCACCCACATCGTTGGCTATCTACAGTGTAGCCTCAATACCCGGACCGTCCAATGTCGAGCAAAGTGGTGCTGAAACTTCTGTGCCGAGGGATTAGGAGCGCTGGGCCACGCGAATACCGCGGGAGAGGCGTTGGACGTCGAACGGTTTTTGCACGAACCCGGCCGCGCCGGTGCGCAGGAGGGCGTCGGCTTTTTCGTCCCGGGCGAATCCGGTGGCCAAGAGCACGGGTACAGAAGGATCCTCGGCCTGCAATGCATGAAAGGTCTCTTCACCGTCCATTTCGGGCATGATGAGATCGAGAATGACGAGCATGATCTCGTTGCGGTGGGCCTCGAACAGTCGAAGCGCCTCGCGACCACTCTCGGCAAGCAACACCTCGTACCCCAGTGATTCCAACACTCGCTTGGCCGAACGAAGGATCAGCGCTTCGTCGTCCACGACGAGCACCTTTCCGGAGGTGGGCTGCTGGAGCAGTGGGGGGATATTGGTCAGCGTCCGTCGATCGAATCCGTGAGACTCCGCTTGGGGCAGGTAGATCGAAACGGTCGTTCCCCGGCCGATTTGACTGTCAATGGTGATCACTCCATCGTGATTGCTCACGGTGCTGTACACCATCGAAAGTCCCAAACCGGTGCCCGTATCCCGTCCCTTGGTGGTGAAGAACGGTTCAAACGCTCGGTGCAGGGTCGTCGAGTCCATCCCCTTTCCCGTGTCGTTGACCTGTAGCAGCACGTACTTGCCTTCACCCAGCTCGGGGAGGGAGTGGTGATCTTGAGCACGAAGGGCGATCGATCGCGTGGAGATGGTCAGCTTACCCCCACCGCCCATCGCGTCGGCGGCGTTGATGCAGATGTTCATCAAGGCGTGGGACAGCTGACCGAAATCGCCGCTGGTCGGTGGCAGGTTGGGGTCGAGTTGAAGCTCCCACTTGATGTTCTTTGCGATCGTTCGGGTGAGCAGATCTTTGACCTTCTGGCTCACGTAGTTGAGCGAAATGTTCTCCTTGCGTTGCTTCCCCTCTTTGGCGAAGCCGAGCAGATTTCGCGTTAGATCGGCGCCCCGTCTCGTCGCCGCGAGAATGTCGTCGAAATCCTCGACGATCGAAGTCCCCCGCTCGGCCTCCTGGCGAAGCACTGAGGTGATACTCATGATCGTGCTGAGAATGTTGTTCATGTCGTGGGCGATACCGCCCGCCAGACTGCCGATTGTCTCCAATTTCTGCGTCTGGCGTTGGCGTTTGTCGAACAGGTCGCTCCCTACGGAATCTCTCGGCCCAGAGGGATCCTGGGCAATGATCGAGACAAAGGCGCTCTTGTCGACCTCGTGTCGATGGATACTGGAGATGATCAGCGGGAGATGGGGACCGTCGGCGTGCTTGATCCCCAGCTCCGCTGGCGTTCCGCTCACTTCTGTGGGTGAGGTGTCGGCGGCGAAGTAGGGGCTGAGATCGGTGATGGCCTGCTCGATGAACAGCTCGTCCAGGTCCATTCGGAACAGTACAACTTTGTCGTAGCCGGTGAAGGAGACAAACGCTGCATTGGCAAACGCAATCCTGCCGTCCCGAAGGGTAATGACCGGCTGGTCCAAACAGTTCAAGAGCTCCCGGAACGCATCCAGCTCCGCTGCGCTGCGATCGGCGGCCTGTTTCAAACGCTTGGCCTGTTTTTCCGAGGTGGCGAGTTGACGGCACAACAGGCCGACCTCTTCGAGCGTTTTTGAATTGGTGCTGTTTCTTTTCAATGGTCTCGTTAAATTTTACCAACTCAAGTTGGTTTCGTATATAAAATAGCACACTTTGAGCGATTAACCTGAATTCGGGCGTCGGACGGATATCCGGTAATTTGCGCCAATCGGTCAAATTTTCAGATAGCAGATCTGCAATTGAATTAGAATATATATCTACTCGGATTACTTATTATTCACCTGCAACGGAGTTGTTCAATTGATCTGAATGATGAGTGAAACCCCTCATTCTTTGATTGCAGGATCGGTCGCGGATTGCTATTTTGTGCCCTCGTTTTTTTGAGGTATTTTGATGACCGAAGCAAAACCATTTACACCCGCGCCGTTGATCGCCACAGAACTCAAGCTCGACGAGTCCCACGTGGCTACGGTGATTCGCCTCCTCGATGAAGGAAACACGGTTCCCTTCATCGCCCGGTATCGCAAAGAGATGACCGGCAGTTTGGACGACGTGCAGATCCACGCCATCGAAGAGCGGCGGGCCTACCTCACGGATTTGGACAAGCGGCGCCAAACCGTACTCTCGTCGATTGAAGAACAGGGCAAGCTGACCGAGGAGCTCAAGGTCAAGATAGCGGCCTGTACAACCAAGGCGGCGCTCGAAGATTTGTACTTGCCGTACAAACCCAAACGCCGCACCCGGGCGATGATCGCCAGGGAAAAAGGGCTCGAACCGTTGGCCAACCGTATCCTCGAGCAACCGTCGAGCGGGGATCCCCTGGCCGAAGGGGCGGCGTTTGTCGACGGGGAAAAAGGGGTGGACAGCGCCGATGCCGCCCTGGCCGGTGCCCGCGATATTATCGCCGAAGTGGTCGCCGAGAATGCCGATTTCCGTTCGATGGTGCGCGACAAGTTTGCCAACAGCGGCGTGTTGGTCGCCGTGCGGGACGCCAAAGCGACCGAAGAGGCGACCAAGTACTCTGACTATTACGACTACCAGGAGCCGGCGGCCAATATTCCCTCTCATCGATTTCTCGCGGTGCGTCGCGGCGAGAAAGAGGGGGTGCTGCGCTATCGCATCGAGGTGGATGCGGACCCCCTGGCGGGCCGGATGAAACTCGAGCTGGGGCTCAACGAACAATCCCCCTTTGCCGAGCAGCTCTCTTCGGCGGTCGATGACGCCTACCAGCGGTTGATTGGACCGAGTGTGGAGAATGACGTCCGCGTCGAGATGAAAATGCGCGCCGATCGGTCGGCAGTGGAAATATTCGCCGACAACCTGAGGAATCTGCTGCTCGCCGCACCGCTCGGGGGCAAGCGGGTGCTCGGCGTTGATCCGGGACTGCGCACGGGATGCAAGTGTGCGGCCTTGGACGAGACCGGAAAATTTCTCGACAACCTGACCATCTACCTGGTCAAGGGTGACCATAGCCTGGACAAGGCGCGGCAAGATCTGTTGGCCATGATGCAAAAACACCAACCGGCCACCATCGCCGTGGGCAACGGAACCGGTGGCAGAGAAACCGAAAAGTTTATTCGCCGGATCCTCAAGGAGCAGGGGCTGGACCGGACGGATGTGGTTCAGGTGAACGAAGCGGGCGCGAGCGTGTACAGCGCTTCGAAGACCGCGCAGCAGGAGTTTCCCGAATTGGATGTGACCGTGCGTGGCGCGATTTCCATCGGTCGCCGGCTGCAGGATCCCCTGGCCGAGCTGGTCAAGATCGAGCCCAAGTCGATCGGCGTGGGGCAATACCAACACGATGTGCATCAACCCCTGCTCACGCGAAAATTGAATGAGGTGGTGGAGAGCTGTGTGAACCACGTGGGGGTCGAGCTGAACACCGCCAGTGTCCAGTTGCTCTCCCAGGTGTCCGGCATCGGGCCGGGATTGGCGACCAATATTGTCCAGTTTCGCGAGCAGAACGGGGCGTTCGAAAGCCGAAAACAACTGCTCAAAGTGCCCAAGTTGGGGCCGCGAACCTTTGAGCAGGCGGCCGGATTTTTGCGGATTCGCGGGGCGGCGAACCCGTTGGACGCCTCGGCAGTGCACCCGGAGCGGTATCGGTTGGTCAATCGCATCGCCGGGGATATGAGTGTTTCACTGGGGGATCTGGTGGGCGATGCCAAGCTCGTGGAGACGATCGAACTGAAACGGTATATCGATGACGAGGTGGGCGAGCCCACGTTGCGCGATATTCTGGACGAGCTGAAAAAACCGGGGCGGGACCCGCGACAGCAGTTCGAAGCGATGGCATTTCGGGATGATGTGGAGACAGTTGCCGATCTGAAAAAAGGGATGACCCTCGACGGGGTGGTGACCAATGTGACCGCATTTGGTGCGTTCGTCGATGTGGGGGTTCACCGGGACGGCCTGGTTCATATCTCCCAGCTGGCCGATCGGTTCGTCAAGGATCCCAACGAAGTGGTCAAGGTGGGCGACCGGATCAAGGTGCACGTGATCGATGTGGATCTCGATCGGGAGCGGATTTCCCTGAGCGCGCGGAGCCAGCCCAGCGCGGATGCTCCGTCCACAGGTTCTCCGCCGGCCAAGAACCGACAACAGGGCCGTCCGGCGCCCGGGGGCGGGCGACCGCCGGCACCGCGCAAGAACAACAAGTTCTCCTACAATCCGTTCGCCGATCTGCTCAAGAAGTAGCCGACACTTTTCTTTTGCCGAACACCATCAGGTAGGCGGGCAACATCAGGGTAGCCGTCAGCAGACAGGTGATCTCACCGATATTGGCCAGTGTGCCGAAGCTGTTGATCGCCCCGTTGATCGAAAACCACATGGAGCCGTAGCCGATGATCGTGGTCGCGCTGGTGATCATCACTGCGCCGCCGGTGCTGCGCAACACGCGACCGATCGAGCCCGGTCCTTCTTGCAGGTAGCGCATGTAGATATTGACCGAGTAGTCCACACCGATGCCGAACTGAATCGGAATCGCAATGTAGTTCAAGAAGTTGATCTATTGGCCGAAGACCACCGCTACGCCCATCATCAGCACCACCACGCCGTTGGCCATCGAGAGGGCCAAGCGGAGAATGTGGTTCACTTTGCGAAAGGCGACGATGATGATCACCAGGACGAGCAGGAAGGCCCCGCCGGTGGCATAGGGGCCTTCGTCGGTGACGTAGCGGATCATGTCGCTGAAGATCACTGCCTTACCGCTGGAGCGGACGATCTCTCCGTTGTCCAACTTGATTTCCCGCACCGGCTCGGCAAAGCGATGGAGGTACTTGCCGTTCCAGATACTGCCGTGCATATCAGCGTACATCAGCGTGCCGCGGGTGCCGTCGAGCTCGACGTAGGGACGGACCAACTCCTCGGGCAGGCTATCCGGGGTGACCACCGCCAGATCAGAGGGCGGGGTCAGCTCTTTGATGTCCGCTCGATCCTCTTCGCTCAAATCGCCGAAATCGGTGCCCACGACCAAGGCGCGGATCTTGCCGATCAGGGCGATCTTCTCCTGCTGTTCCTCCTCGCTCCCCGGCAGGTAGTCGTAGATCGTTTTGATAAACTTGATGGCCTGTTTTTGGGGATCCGGATTGTCCATCATGTAGCCCCTAAGGGCGTGTTTGATCCGCGGCACCTGCTCGAAGCTGTCGGCTAAAATAATGTGTGGGGCGCTGCGCTCCCCGAGAATGTCCTCTGCTTTGTCGCTCTGTGCTCCTGAACCGACTTTTTCGGAGAACTGGTTGCGCAGCTTGCGAAAGTTGTACTCAAAGGGATCCCGCAAGAAGACGGCCAAGGTGAGTACTGAGGCGAGCACGGCGACGACCCCCATGGTGAGTACCTTTTTGGGGTGCCGTTCGACCAGCCAAGCTGCGGCGCCGGAAAAGATTCGACCCCGTTGGTACCTGTCCACCGAGACCTTCTTGAACGGAAGGTAGCGCTCCATCAACACCACCAGCGCCGGATTGAGCGTCAGGGCGAACAGCAGGCAGACCACCATCCCCACACCACCGATGAAGCCGAACTGGTTGAACCCCTTGAACTGGGTACCCATCAGCGAGGCGTAGGAGGCTCCGGCGGCCAGCGCGGCGGTGGAAACCGAGGTGATTGTCCCTTTCAGGGAGCGGGCCAGGGTGTCGACGAGGGGATCGTTTTTTTGCCGTTCCTCCATGTAGCGGGCGAGAAAATAGATGCCGAAATTGACCCCGTTGCCGGCGACGATGGCGGCCAAGAACGCCGTCGCCGCGGTGAGATATCCGATCTTCAGGTAGACCAATCCGAAGGTGGTGATCACCCCACCGAGCAATCCGGCTCCCATGATAATCGTCATGCGGACCGAGCGGTAATAGAGGGTGACTGCCAACAGGACCAACAGCACACAGATGTTGGAGACCACGACGATATCGTTGCGCAGTGCCTCGTATTCCTCGGGCAGGGTATTGAGCTCGCCGGTCAGATAGGTTTTGAGGCTGGCGTGAAATTGGCCCGGATCGAGGTCATCAATCTCGGCCTGAACTTTTTTGGTGATTCGTTTGGCGAACTCGACCCCGGTGGAGCTGGCCGGTGTCTTGATTACCACGATCAGCTGGGTGCCCTCTTTGTTCGTCAGGTAGCCATCGATGTAGTTGTCGAATTTGCGCAGGTATTTTTCGTACTTCTCCTTTTTGGCCTTGAAGTCGAACGGCTTCTCTTTTTTCTCGTCGTCATCGGAGAGATCGACGAAGAAGGGATTGGCTTTGGCCTTTTCCCGGTCGATGCTTTTTTTGATTTCTTGGTGCAGCTCGGTCAGCTCGTCGACCTCGAGGTAGAGAAACTTGTGGCGCTCGAAGAACGCCTTTTGGGCGTCGATTTTATGGTCCACAAAGCGCACTTCCTCCTTGGGATAGTGGCGCAGTCGCTCCACCAGCGCATCGGCAAACCGCTGCATCGATGAGAGCTCCGTTCCCTCGACGAGCACGATTAGGGTCCCCATGCCGCCGATTCGCTTGGAGATCACCTCGAGATCTTTGACCGCCTGCGAATTGTCGGGAAGCAGATTGGAGAAACTGCTGCGAATCTCGATGCGAGTGGCGAGATAGCCGCTTAAGCCGGTCAGCAAAAGGGCGATCAAAACGATGACCCACGGATAGCGAAAGACCGCCGCGGCCCAACGGTTGGAAAGTCGTGTCAGCACGCCGCGTCTCCTTAGTCGTTATCGAAAACGTCTTTCAATTTGAGTTGATTTTTAGGCGCTGGTTTGGGCTCGGCGGCCGGTTGCGGTTTCGGTTCGGGCGGGGGTGCTGCCGGTTCTGGTGCCGTTTTGGCAGCACTATCTTCTGTGCCACAGTGCACAAAGGCGAAAAAGATCTCGGATCCGGACATCACCCGGTCGTCGTGCCAGGCCACCGCGTAGCCATCACCGGCCCAGCTCAGGCTGGGACGACCACAGGTCAGCGGCACCCCGTCGGTGACTTCCATCGTATCCCCCAACAGCTCGCCGGTCAGGCTGAGCCGCTGAAAATAAACCGCCGTGCCGCGGGGCTCCTTGCTGCCCACCCAGGCCAGTCCAAGCTCTTTTCCGGTGGAGGCCAACGCGACCTGATCGGCTGATCCTTGAAATTGAAGCTGGCGCGTCATCGTCGGTTGATGACCTTTGGGGGGCACCAGAGCGAGAAACACCCGATAGCGATCCCGCGGGTTCTGCTCAGCCGGTGCTGCATTGGTCCAGGCTACGGCAAATGATTCTCCGGTCCAGGCGACCATCGGTTTGCGCGACACGCCGGCCGTCGCCGAGACGCGGACCGGCGGGCCCAAACGCCTGCCCCGATGGGACATCCGTTGGAGGCGAATCTCCCGACCCCCCTGAACCGAGGCCGACCAGACGATGGCGTACAGTTGTCCATTCCAGGCGAGTTGGGGATCCTCGATGCCCCCCGGAGCGACCACCTGTGGTTCGGGGGGATCGTCGTGTCCCGGATGGCCCACCGGCGGCAGCATGCCGTCCGAACGGAAGAGCAGGGCCCCTCGCTCGACCCAGACCGCTCCGCCCCAAGCGCCCGCTGCGGGCATCTTTCCGCTGGGGGAGATGAGGCTTACCGGTTCACCGGTGCCGAACCGCGCCGATTTGACCAGGTGATCGTCCTGCCAGACCAGGTGGACTTCCTTGCCGTCAAATGCTGCCGTCTGGTTGCGCGCCATGCGGGTATCGGGAATTTTGATCGAGGGGGTTCGTTGCACGCCGTCGTGATCCAGACGAATCACCCGAATCTCTGGATATCGGCCGCGGAGATCCCACCAGGAGACGAGGAACCCCTCCCCATCCCAGGCGATGACCGGGGAGCTGGAATCGCCGATGGCATCGGTGATTTGAACATTGGTGCCGACCAGTGCGCCGGGGCACGCTCGAACATTGGGCATCACCGGCGGCGGCAGTTGCACTTCGGCCACCGGTTGTCGGGTTCCGCAACCCAGCAGGCCCGCTCCGACCAACGCGGCGAGTATCGCAAAATGGCGTCTGTAAAATGTCATGGGACTCCCTGTTTGTTTTTAGTCCAGCGCTGTTCGACTATCCATGGTGTAGCGAGCCGGCAGCGATGAATCAAGTATATGGTGTTACTATTGTTGGGGTGATGTGACCCGGTGGGCTTTTGATCGTTCGGTCGGTGAGTGGTATGGAGTCATTCGTGGAACGGACCGAACACCAGAAGTACATGGAGCTCGCGCTAGAGCTCGCCGCTCGCGCCGGGGAACGGGGCGAGGTGCCGATCGGAGCGCTGATTGTCCACCGGGACGAGATTATCGGCCGGGGTGCCAATGCGCGGGAGGCGGCGCAGGATCCCCTGGCCCACGCCGAACTCCTGGCGATTGCCCAAGCCGCCGCGCACATGGGCAGCTGGCGCCTGACCGAGACCACCCTCTACGTGACCCTGGAACCCTGCCCGATGTGTGCCGGCGCGATCGTCAATTCGCGCATTCCCCAGGTGGTCTACGGCGCCGCCGACCCCAAGGCCGGGGCGGTGCGCACGTTGTATTCGTTGCTCGAAGATTCTCGATTGAACCATCGCTGTCAGGTGATTGCAGGGGTCGAGGCGGAACGCGCCGCCCAGCTGTTGCGGGATTTTTTTGCGGCGCTCAGATGATCAGTTGACGACTACTTGATCACAGCCGAATTCGGCCCTGATCTTTTCGACCCCCTCTTGGAGATCTTCGCACGCGTCTTCGCAGAATTCAAAGATGAACTGGTCGAAATCGACCCACTGCCAACCCTCGCCGGCCGCGCAGTCTTCGTCGTAGGGAATCGGCGTATCGTCGTCGTTGAAATAGAGATTCACCTTGTCCGGGTCGACCATGTAGCCGTCCGGCTCTTCCATTTGGTAGACGCAGGCCACGATCGAAATGATCAACGTCTCCAGCGCCTCCTCGAGGCTCTGTTGGTCATCGGCGGGGATGAACTCGGTAAACTCGGTGCCCCCGGCCGCGGCGATCGCGTTGAGCTGGTCCGGGTCGGCGCCCGAGCCAAAACCGATGACAAACGACATGATACCCTGCTCGTTGAGCAGTTGGGTGGTCACCTCGGTCAAATCCTCGGGCATCACAAACCCGCCGCCGCCGTCCTGTGTACCGCAGGTGTCCTGGCCGTCGGAGACCACCAGGAGGTAGCTCTCATAGGTGTCATCGGTGAACAGGGGAGCATAATCAGGCGTGAGAAAGTTTTTCATCGCCAGATACAACGGCGTCGATCCGTCTGGAGTGATCGCCTCGAAGGCGGAGTTGATCGTATCCCCGTTGTCGGGCAGCGCATCGGTCATCACCGGATCGCTCACGTTACAGTTGTCAAACGCGTCGACGCCGGGATTGGGAAAGGTGTCTGCGGCGAATTCCACGTCATCCTGAAATTCGTCGAGCATCGCGGAAATCGCCTCTTTGGCCATGCTCCATTTGTTCGGCGGGGGAATGACGTTTCCTTCATCATCCATTTCCATCGACCCCGAGACGTCCTGCAAAATCAATAACCGGGCCTGCTTGTGGACGATCTCCACATCCCATTCGTCGCAGATTTCGGTGTCGATGATACTCGTATCCTGGTCATCGTTGTTGTCGTCATCATCATCATCGTCATCGAACATGTCGTCGTCGAAATCATCGTCGTCTTCGTCGCCGTCTCCATCCCCGTCCCCATCGCTGTCCCCGTCCCCACCTCCGGATCCGTCGCCGATCGGGCTCGTCAATTCGCAGCTCATCAAGAGCGCGAAAAGAAAAAGAACCAATAATAGCAGGTTTAGGATCCGATTCATTGGTACACCTCCTTTTTGAGCACCGAATCTATTCAATCAAAAGCATCCCCAGTATGAGGGGTGCTGAGTTGGCATCGGTTCGGCGTGTTGACCATTCGCTCATTTAAATGCGCCTGTTAAGAACTCTAGCGAGTTGAAAAGATGAAAACACAGGCATAACTATAAAACAATTTTGTCATTTAGTGTGTATAAATGAGAAAAAAAGCGATTAAATAATCGATTTTTTTCAAATTACAGTTTTAATTTAACGTTCTAATTTAAATGAAATTCAATCTTTGTTGGTCTAGAAAACAAACTGGTCAGCTGAGTATTTGTTGATTTTTCACGCCCCTTGTGCCTTTTTTGCGCACAATTAGTAGCTTTTCGAAGGATTATCGGGCGTAGTGAAGGCGCGGCCGGGAGGTTTGATTGCCGGTCGATTTCAGACAGAATGATAATTTATGCGTTACATCAAAGGAAGTTCGATTTTTGGTGCAATATTATTCTGACAATGTAAGGGGCGAGATCATGCGATGGGCTATCGTTCAATACCATCTCTGGCGGTCAGATCGATTGTATTGAAGGGGTGTTTTATTTCACGCATTTCGGTGACCAGGTGGGCGCGTTCTATTAACGCGCTCGGTGCGTAGCGACCGGTACAGATCAGCTCCACATCCTCTGGCCGGCTGTCGACGAGCTCGAGCACGCGGGCCTCTTCGACCAGCTTGTAGTGCAGGGCCACGTTGATCTCGTCGAGAATGACAATCGAATAGTTCGATGAGGTGAGTGCCTCGGCCGAACGATTCAAGCCAATCGTGGCCCGTTCCACGTCAGCCGGGTCCGGGTTCTCTTTCCACCCGATACAGGAGAGGGATCCGTATCGCTCCACGTTGACCCGTCCGCCGAGCAGTTGGGAGCTCAAGTATTCCCCATAGTCCTGGCCTTTCATGAACTGTCCGATGTATACGCAAAGCCCGCGGCCGGCAGCGCGCAGAGCGAGGCCGAAGGCAGCGGTGGTCTTCCCCTTGCCGTTGCCCGTGTACACCTGCAGACAAGCCCGGGGCCAGGGCGAGCAATCGAGCGGTTGCATTGGTTCTCCTCCTCTTCCGAACCGTGTGCGATCGGAATCCCCGTTTTTTAGACTAGCCCAGCAGCGGATGCTAGCATGTTTTTCATGTCTCGATTCAGTTTACTCACCGATAGCTATCTCAATCACCTCAAGGTGGAGCGAGGGTTGGCACCGAAGTCAATCGAGGCGTATGCCCGGGATATCGCCTCCTTTGCCGATTATGTCGATGAGCACCAATTACTGCTCGACCAGATCAGTCCCGAGACAATCGGGGCCTACTTGGCCCACATCTCCAAACGCGGACTGAGTCGACGTTCCCAGGCCCGGTTGATGTCTGCACTGCGCGGTTTTTTTCGCTACATGCGGCGGGAACACCATCTGGTCAGCGATCCCACTGATGAAATCGACTCTCCCAAGGCCGGCCGCAAGCTGCCGGTGGTGCTGACAGTCGATGATGTGGAGCGACTGCTCGATGCGCCGGATCCGTCGACCCCCGAAGGGGTGCGCGACATCACGATGCTGCACACGATGTACGCCACCGGCGTCCGGGTGTCCGAG
>JANQET010000429.1 GCA_028278265.1 Myxococcota bacterium | reverse complement strand
TTAGGAAGATCACTGTGTAGACACAACAGCGCAGTCCGTTTCTCAACCATCCGATGAATTATATTGAAGAAATGTGTCTTTTGGGCATGGGAACTTCAGCTTAGCAGCCATCTGATTGTGAATTTCCAGTTCCCGCAATTCGAGGTTATCCGCCACGAGCTGGTGGTAGTCGTTTTCACTCAAATCATTGAACTGAGGAGGCGGCTCAATGTTGAGCGACACCTTTTCGGGCATCTCCCCCTCTTCGCTGAAATAGACGTTAGGACGCTCAACCGTCCTTGAGTGAGAGCGTTTGTACAGCCAAACTCCAGGCCACTGTTCTCCATGCGCTACGAGACGAGCTTTGACTGGATTGCACAACGTGTAGAGTACTTTGTCCAGCACGGTGTCTCTCCCATTGAGGGCGATCACATTCGCTTTCTCAGAAGACCACATGTTTTCAGAGCGCCCGAGCGAGCAATTAACCGCTTTGGAGACGTACTTGTGAAGCCAACCGTAAAACTCGGCGATGCTCGTCTCAGGATCAGAAGCAACCACGTGATAGTGGTTTGAAATCACACAGATCGCATGAATGACCACTCCGGTTTTTTGGGCAGCAACGGCGAGACAGTACAGAAAGATCTGTGTCGTCAGTGGTGTCGGTTTGAGCAGGAACAGCCGTTGCGTACACCTGCGAGTAATGAAATACGTCGTCTGGGGTAGAAATTGTCTTGGCAGCGTCATGTTCCCCCTATCGACCGCTAGGGGAAAATCGTTGCGTAAAATCGACACAACCGGAGCAAAAAATAACCCGGGTGATGGCAAGAGGTGATGGCAAGAGCACCACACAGAAGCGGAGATTGAGCAGATGAGAACTCAAATCAGTAAGTCGCTGGCGACAATCATGACATTCGTTCTACTGAGCACCCTGCTCTTCCGGATGTTCTATGCCATCGACGCCTGGGCCGCAAAAGCGTCTGCCCGACCGGTGATGGGCGCCGCACTGGTGTCGGTGCTCGAGGTTGGGCTATTGCTGGTAGCTGTCGCGCTGGCACCACCGTTGTCTGCAGTGTTGTTCCTCATCAGCAAAAACCTGTAGACGACCAAATACTCCGGAACCAACCCGAAGACCCCCACCAAAACTGTAATTTTGCAATCATTTTTTTACTGGGCCGGTCCGATTTTTTCGTGCGATAATCGTCTCGCAATGACCGCGAGGTTGATCACCATTTCGATATTGGGCTCCCTCATCTCAATGGGATGCACCCATACGACGCTGGTCGACGTTCAGCTCGACGACCGCATCGATGCCGGCAGCAGCGTAGACACGGACCCGATTGACCCCCCTCCCCCGGATACGGCTACCGACACGGACACCATCCCCCAGATCACGACAATCAAGCTCAATGGAATCATCGTCCGATCGACTGGCTTGTCGTTCACCGGAGACGGTATCGGTTTTTTCTGTATCGGCATCGTTCACGCCTGCCCCTCCATCACCAATATCGAATACAAGCAGTTCGGACTGGCCTCGGCCGGTATCGTCGATGTTTCCGATAGCGAGTCCCAATTGCCATTCGCTGTGGAGATTGCCTTCACTTCAGAACCCACAGTCGGTGACACCTACGCCGTCTTCGGCTTTTTGGCCGAAGCGCGGGAGAGCTGTCCTGAAGGTCCGCTGGCCGGTGATCTGGTGGTCGCCGGAGACGATCATTGCCCGACATTCGACTACCGACACGACTTGGAACTCGATGGCATCGAACTGGATCTCAACATAATCATGCCGATCTAGCTCGGATCGAGATTTCGCCCCGAAGCGGTCACCAAACGCCGCTTCGCGTAATTGCTTTTTTATTGGGAACCTTTACCGATGGACACGCGATGTTTTTTCTAAAGAGGGATGCGATCAACTGAATGGAAAACAATGTGGATCCCACTTCAGATGATCGGCTGATGTCCCGATTGGCACTGGGCGAGACAGACGCTCTGGGCGAGCTCTACGTGCGCTACGAACGAATGGTCAAAGCGACGCTGTGTCATTTCTCGCCGGAGATGTCTGCCGCCGATGTGGAAGAGATCACTCAGGAAGTGTTCATCGCCGTGCACGATATGGCCCCGAGGTACAAGCCCCAGTCCAAGTTTCGCGCGTGGCTGTGGGGAATTTCCTCGCGCAAAGCCTCTGACTGGCGCCGTAAAACCTGGGTCCGGCGGCGGCTTCTTCGTGAGTCTGCCGGCGAGTCCAGCCCGGCGATGGCCTGGCGCAAGGAACAATCTCCGATAAAGAAAGTCGAGCAGCGCGAGACCATTGGCCTGATGCTGGCAGCCCTGCCCCGCAAACAGCGCGAGGTGCTGATGTTGCACGTGGTGGAGGGATTGAAAGGGGACGAAATAGCCCAACTGCTCAACATCCGCCCCAAAACGGTGCGCACGCGACTGCATCGGGCACGACAACAGCTACTGGACAGCGATCTGGCCAAATTGTGGCAACAGACAGGGGACAACAGCTGATGACGAACCCCTGCGCACACCTGTCGGCTTATCTCGATCAACAGCTCGAAGGCGCCGGGCACGATGAATTCGTCCATCATCTCGATCGATGCCCGGTCTGTAGCGCCCGGGTTGCCCTGTGGGATCAAATGCGCGAAGCGATCATCGATTTCGCCGAGACCGCGGAACAGTCCCAAACTACCGGCACCGCGGCGGCGCGAGCCGAGCTGGTCGACCGCGTGGGCAGGAATCGCCCAATCCGGGTCTTCACCCCGGCGGCCCTGCGCTGGGCAGCGGTGTTCACCAGCGCGGTATTTCTCCTGGCCATCGGTTTCATCGCCCTCTACCGTCCGGCACCACCGACTTCCCACGGGGAGACGCCCCTCCCCGCCCGAACCGCTGATGCCCCCACATCGCCACCGGCGACCGCGTCATCAACAGGGGAGACATCACCGGGCAGCGGCACTGGCCGCGAAACCATTGAAACCGCTGCGGACCAACGTCTGATCACCCGGTTCGCCGGATTGCGCATCGGGGTCGGCCGCCACAGCCTGCTCGAAATCCTCGAAACCGAACCGGGCGCCAACCGGTTTCAGCTGCTCCGGGGGGTTGTCGCCTGGGCGGTCACTCCCCGCGCCGCCGAACAGACCGTTACCATCGAGTTCAACGGCCATACGGTTCGCGTAATCGGCACGCGACTGATCACCCGGCGCGAGGACGAGCACCGTTCCGGGGTCGGTGTGGCCAGCGGACAGGTGGAGGTGGTGCTCGCCACCGGGGGGACTGAACAGGTGACTACCGGGCGCTTGTTGGTGATCGACGGCACGACGACCCACTGGGAATCGTTGAGTGCCACCGATTTGGCGTTGATGGACACCTTGCTCGCCGAAACACCGGACAGTCATCAGCCGCCGAAAGGGGGAAAACCGGCCAAGTATTCGCCAAACGGGCGTTCCCCAAAAAACGGGACGGTTCAACCCGAGTCATCCCCAATCGGGCAACGGCTCACCCTTTCACCACCGCTGCCTCGTACCGTCCGGAAAAACCCGAGCACTCAAGACCGCCGGCGCCAATCCGGGGAGAGCGACACCCGGCCCCAAGGGACACCATCATCGATTGAGCAATGCCAAACATGGATTATCCAAGGCAGGCTCCAACAGGCATCCACGGCCCTCGACGAGCACCTCGCACATACACCGAACGACCATCGCGCCTGGCACCTATTGGCCGATTGTCGTCGGAAGGCGGGCGACTGGACCGGTGCGCTGGCCGCCCTGGACAAGGTGATCGACCGAGCACCACCACGGGTGGCCAACGCCGCGCGGTTTGAAGCGGGGACCATCTGGCAGGAAAAAAAGAGCCGTCACCACCGGGCAATCGACAACTTCTCAGCATACCTCGCTGCTGCAAATCTGCGGCGCCCCCTCGCGGCAGAGGCGCTGTTGCGACTCGGTCGATCCCAACTGGCGCTCGGCAACACCGACGCCGCCAAACGAACGTTCGGAAAGGTGATCACCGACCACAATGGAACCGTGGCCGCTTCGCGGGCGAGAAAAATGCTCGACGACTTGAAAAGTGAGCGGCACAGCGCAGATCACCCTTGATCCGTCACTCCGACGCATCGAGGGGACAACAACCCAAGGAGAGGAAAGATGAAAAAGACACAGCTACTGGGCATCCTGGCATTGACCCTGGCGTTGACGGCGTTCAACCACTGCGGCAATGAAGAGGCGGATTCGGGTGAAGATTCGGGCGCCGGAGACACGGACACCGACACCGATACGGACGGGGATAGCGACGGCGACGTGGGCCAGGCGTGTCAAATATCGGTGATGCAGTTCATCACTGTTCAGGGGACGTGTGGTGCGGATCCGGCAAAATGCGAAGGGGGCGTCAACCCGGATGAGGCGGGACAACAGGCCAACTGCGCCGATGGCTTGGTCTGTTGCATCAATACGGATCAATGCGAGGTGGTCGGGCAGCAGATCCCCATCGCCGACACGATCTGCCAAGAGGAGGAGTGCGAAGGTGGTCAAGGAGGGGCCTTCGGCTGTCCCAATTTCCAAAACTGCTGCGTCACCTCCTCGGGTGATGTGGACACCGATACCGATACGGATGCGGATACCGACGCCGACACCGATACGGACGCCGATACCGATACGGACTCGGATACAGACTCGGACAGCGACCCGGACACGGATCCCGACACGGATCCCGACACGGATCCCGACACCGACCCGGACACGGACTAGCGCTGCAAAACTCCCACCCCCTTTTTTCTGTTCGCAAACAGGGGGAAGCTGAGTATAACCCCTCAACAGAATGGGCACTGAAAACACCACCCTCACCGTCCCGATTACAGTTGAATTCGAAGACGTGGATGCCTACGGAATCGGGCACCACGTTCGCCTGATCGCCTTTCTCGAGCGGGCGCGGTTGCGCTTCCTCGTCGAACGGGGATTCGACCTCGACGACCGCGCCGTCCAACCGGTCGTATACGACGTGGAGATGAGATTCTTGAAGTCCGTGCAGCTGTTGGATCGACTGGAGGTGTCGGTCTACGTCAAGTCCGCCGAGGCTTTCAAGGTTCGTTTGGGCTACCGGATTCACCGCGAAGGGGTGTTGATCGCCAGGGCAGCGACAACCCTGGCCTTTGTCAATGCTCAGACCAAGGAGCTCGTACCCGTACCCTCGCCCTTGTTAGAGGCCGAATAGGCCGACTCCTGACGACCGGATTTGTACCAATTGATGGTCTGGGCCAGGCCATCGGGCAGATTAGTGGAGATCTCCACCTTCAATTCATCATAGATCTTTTGCGCCGAAATACTCGACCGGCGCTGCTCCCCGGGCCGCTCCTCGGCGTACGCGGCAGCGATATCACTGCCCACCCCTCGCCGAATGGCATCGTACAGCTCGTTGACCGTGGTCTCGACGCCGGTGCCCACATTGTAGACCGCAAACCCCGGCCTACTCAGCGCCGCCATGTTCGCCCGCACCACGTCCTCGACATAGGTGTAGTCCCGTGTATTGAGCCCATCCCCGTATATCGTCGGTTGCTCACCGGCGAGCAGCCGGCTGACGAAAATGGCGACCACCCCCGCTTCGCCGTGACTGTTCTGTCGCGGTCCGTAGACGTTGGCGTAGCGCAGACAAACCGAGTCCAGGCCGAATTCCTGATGGTAGTAGTAGAGGTATTTTTCGGTAGTCAGCTTGGCCACTCCATACGGTGACAGGGGCCACTCCTGGTGGTCTTCGCCCGCGGGGTAGACGTCCTGCTCCCCGTAGATCGCCCCGCCGGTCGACGAAAACACCACCCGTTTGAGCCCATTCTGTACCCCGGCGCTGAGCAGGTTGAGGATCCCCTTGATATTCACATCCGCATCGAACACCGGATCATACACCGATTTTCTCACATCCATCTGGGCGGCGAGGTGAAAGAGCATCGATGGTCGATACTGTTCGAACAGCGCGGCGGCCTCGGGGGATCGAATATCGAGTTCGTGAAAGGTCGCATCAGCCGGGATGTTCTGAGTCTTCCCTGTACTCAGATCGTCGACCACCAACACCTGGTATCCCGCATTGACGAGCGCCTGAGCCACGTGGCTGCCGATAAAACCGGCGCCTCCGGTAACGATTACTTTTTCGTTTGACATGTCGCTTCCAACCCTTGTCGTAGTAAACGGTCCGTCCAAGATATTTTTGCGTCAGTCCTAAGTCTCGACGGTGGGCAGCACAGGACCCATGGAGGCCAGTCTCTTCTGCATGGTGGTCAACATCTTCAGCCAAGCGATATTGTAATATTCCGGATTGCCAAAATCGGTTCCCTTGCCCTGCTCGAATCGCTGCCACATGCTGAGCACCGCCTGGGATATGCCCCGGTGCGGCGTGTAGCCGAATGCTTCGCCGAACCGTTCACCCGAGACCTGATAACTTCGCGGTAGTATGTCATCGTGGTATAGCACGTCAACCTCAATGGACCGTTTGTCCCGCAAAACGTACTTGGTCCAGTGGGCCAACTCGAGAATGCGGTAGTTCTTGTGCAGCACGTTGAACGGCTTGGCGCGGATGATCTCCTCGGGCAGCTCGAGGGTGTTGATGTACGCCTCCGCCGCATCCTGCACGTCGAGCAACGGCCGCCACATCTCTCCGCCGGCAAAGACGGTGAGCCGATTCTTGTCCCAGGCATCTTTGGAAAAGGCGTTGACCACCAAATCGTAGCGCATTCGCGGTGACGGACCGAAGATGGTCCCTTTTCGTAAAAAAGTGGGGCAGAACTCCGGACCGGCCAGCTCACAGAGCAGGGACTCGGCCTGCTGTTTGGAGACCGAGTAGGGGGCAGTCGGTTTGATCGGCGCGTCCTCGTCCAGCAGGGTTTCATAGGGATTGAGCGTGTAGTAGATCGAGCAGCTCGAGGCAAAGACGAACCGCTTGATCTTGCGCCGCACACAAGCTTCGGCCACCTGTCGCGTCCCCTCGACGTTGATCAGGTGATTGGCCCGGGGCGCGAACTCGGCAGTGGGATCGTTGCTCAACGCGGCGAGATGGATCACCTTATCGATATCGTCGAGCACCCCTTCATCGAACCCACAGATATCCCCCTGGACGATCTCAATCTGACCGGCCACTTCGGCCAAGCCTTCGTCACCGAAAACCAGCTTGTCGAAGACCCGCACCCGATACCCGCGGCGGAGCAGCAGCGGCACCAGCACACAGCCGATATACCCGGCGCCGCCGGTGACCAGTACGAATCGTTTATTTTTGCTCATCTCAACCCCTTCTGTTCAGGCGAAGCGCCGGCGCATCTCGTCGACCAACCGCTGGATACGGTGGGCCACCGTGTGACACTGTTCGACCCGGGCCATAGCCCGCTCGACCATCTTGCGCCGCACCTCCGGCCGGGCGGTGTAGTAAGCGGCCTTGCTCGTGGCCTCTTCAATACTTCGATACACCGCTATCTCTTCGTTCTCTTCAAAGCACTCCAGGGCATCCTGTTGGGCATCGGTCAGCAGGAATCCACCTGCCGCGGGCACGTCCCAGACCCGTTGATTGACCGCGGTGGGCATCTGCTCGGCGGTGACGTTGGCGTTGACGCCGCTGAAGTGAAACAGGGCGGGCAGGCCCACTTCGTAGTCCACGAACGGCCGCAGCTCCACCCCGGGAACCAGCCGTTGCCAGTGGGGATCGCCGAAGACGCACACCCCGGACTCCTTGAGCGCAGTGACAAATCGTCGGCGGGTCTGCATCGAGGCCTCGGCCAGCGCCACCTGGGCCATCGCATAGCGCAGCCGAGCATTGGGCGAGCGCACGGGAAACTCGGCCAAGATTTGGGCAAAGCCGTTGGCCACCACCGTGCGGTCCAGCTTGACCTGATCGACGAATCGGGCGGCGAGCTGTTGCACCTTGGGCAGGGGTTCGAGCCGGGCTTTGGTCCACCACGAATTGCCGGCAAAGGTCAGCGGCAGCGTCAGTTGGGCGGCCAGCGATCGATCGATGAGGCGGGGGTCGAAAATCCGCCGATTGGTGCCGGTGGGGAGGTGGACCGGATCCGCATACCCTTGGTCGGCAAGCCAGGCGAGCGCCGTGCGTTCGAAGCAGAACACGACGGTATGATCCGTGGCGTTCTTGGGCGCCCCCCCTAAAATCGGCAGCGGGTGGTCGACGAACCAGGAGGCCGTCGGAATGGCGTAGCGAGCGAGCAGTTGGGCCAGCACTCCGCCCTCGTCGAATCCCAGGTGGTTGATCGTCAACACGAAATCAGGTCGATGGGTCAACAGGGTTTTGAGCAGCACGCTGACGAACGATCCCTCGGCCCTCCCCTTGGCCTTGGTCTGCAGGGGAACCACTTCGATCCCCAGCTGGGCCGCGCCGTCCCGGGCGTCCCGCACGACCAGATAGTCCGCATCGAAGAGCAGAATCTTCACCGGTCCCTTGAACTTCCCGTAGTTCAGGGCCGTTTTCAATGACTCATCGCGCAATTCCCTGTTCCCTCAAGTTTGTCATCGGCCGACCGATATCACTGAAAGGAGCGAGAGGAGCCCGATGACCATTATTCATACCGCCGCAAACGCCATTCACCATCAATTCAGCCGGCTCGCCGATTCGGCGGCGCGGACCGCCTCCCTGGGAAGGGTAACCCATGACGAAGACTACACCCCACCCGATCTGGCCGAGGAGGTGGCCATCCGCACCGAGGCCGATGCGGCCGTACGGGCCAACCTGTCGGTCATCCGGGCCGAAGACGATCGTCTGGGACAGCTCCTCGACACCTTCATCTAACCCCTTCCATCAAGCCCACCACCGCAAACCGCATCACCCCCTGCAAGACAGCCGATCCTGATGGGCAACGACTCATTCCTTTTTACGATCCATAGCTGTGGCCGCCGCTGCCGTGGCCACTAGACGCTCCAGTTTTTCCTGATCCCGTCCCTTTACGTCGAGGAAGGCGAAACCCAGCCGTCGCCAGGAATCGTCCCGATGGCGCTCCTCCACTGCCAGGGTCACCGTATCGCCGTCATTGGTCGGGCCGATCGTCAACCGCGCCGGCTCGCCGTACACTCCGGCGTCGACCTTGCGCACAAAGACCACCATCGCACCGCCGTGGGCCAGGTTGACCATTTTGCCCAAGTACTCCTTGCCCCGCCGGGTCAGGATGGCGCGCCAGTTGACCGGAAAGCGCGGGTCCTTGCGCTCATAAGGCTGCAACGGGGCAGATGGTGCAGGCTCTGCGCCGGGCAGCGAAGAGCGCCGTTGATAGCGGCCGTCCAGTCGGACCCGCAGCACCCTGGCGGCCATCGAGCGAAACGCCTCGGCATTGGATTCGATCCCGGCCCAGTACATGAACGGTCGACGCTCGTTGACCGAGCGCAACATCTTCTCGCCGTAACGCACCAGTCCGATCACCGGAGCATTGAGCTGCAGATGGTCTTTGATCATATTTCCGATCGCCGCCAGCACCTGGTTCTCGTTTTTGGATCGGATCATGTTGCCGACCAGGAACACCAGGTAGTCGTCGACCAGTTGGAGGGCGTCATGGGCTTGGCCCGGGGCGTGCTTGGCCAACCGGTTGAGCACCGTGGCCAGAGACTCCCCACCGGCTTCCGGTCCGGCAGAGGTGAGATGGGCGCGGGCCTCTTTGGAAATGTGCCGTTGAAGCTTTCGCAAAATCGCCGCTTTGAGGAATCCATAGCCGTTGTGCAGCGAGGTGAGTTGGGGCGTGAAGACGACCAACCGAATAGCCGCCGCGTTGAACAGATCGAGCACGTTGAAGCCGACCCCGGCGCCAATGTCCATGATCAACACATCCGTGTCCAACGCGGTAATGTGATTGATCAACCGGACCTTCTGGCTGAATTTGGGATTGGCCGTGCCCAGGATCGGCATGCCGCCGCAGATCAGGCTCAGCCCCTCACACTGGGTGGGTATCAACAGCTCGTCCAGGTGCTCCACATCGCGGCTGATGAACTGTTCCAGCAGGTGCTTGGGCCGATCCAACCCGAACAGGGTATGCAAATTCGCGCCGCCCAGGTCCGCGTCGACGAGGATGACCCGCCGTCCGGTCTGGGCCAGGGTGATCGCCAGATTGGCGGCGATCAGGCTCTTCCCCACACCGCCTTTGCCACCGCCGACTGCGATTACCCGTTTCATTCAACTCCAACTGAGATTGATGTACTATTCTCAATAACGGTTGGAGATTGTTTTAGTTTAGTGGTTAGATCCGAACGGCGACGACCTGGTTGCGGCCCCCGGCCTTGGCTTCGTAGAGTGCCTCATCCACCGAGCCCATGACCTGATCCGCGTCACCGTCGAACCGATGGTCCAGCGCGGTGGCCCCGGCTGAGATGGTGATTTTGATGTGTTCGTCCTTAACGGTGAATGGGGTCGAACAGAGATCGAGCCGCAGCCGCTCGGCCGTGGTCAGGGTGCCGTCCATGTCGGTATCGGGCAGCAACACGACGAACTCCTCCCCGCCGTACCGGGCCAACAGATCGGTGCTGCGAATGCCGCTCTGAGCGACGTTGGCCAGATGTTTCAGGGCGTCGTCTCCGGTGGAGTGACCGTAGGTGTCGTTGATGCGCTTGAAATGATCCACATCGAACAACACCACCCCCAACGAGTGCCGGTAGCGCAGGAAGCGATCGAGCTCATAGGACAGGCTCCGTTGAAAAAAGCGCCGGTTGTACAAGCCGGTGAGGTCATCGATCATCGACCGCTCGCGCAGCTTCATGTTCTTGGACAGCAGCCGTTTGCGGATGCGCTCCAGCGTATCGGCGCGCGATGTGGCCTCGCTGAGCTCACTCCCGGAGACCACCACCCCGCAGGCCAGGTTGGCCAACACCCTCAGCACCGCCTCGAGCTCACCCGTGATGGCGGCGGTCGGCGGCTGGCCGAAGATGACCAATCCGCTGTTGGCCACGGGAATCACGACAGCGGTCTGTCCATCGATGATGACCGGATAGGGCTCGGTTCGACGGGTCAGAATGTGCTCGGCCAGTGGGCCACCGGTGATCAGCCGTGACTTGGGGCCGAGGCCGATTTGGCAGTCGACCACCTCGAGCCCGGATTCCTGTGTGGCGATGATCGGATTGAGCTGATTCGCCGAGACGTACAGCCCGGCCCAGCCGGCGCCGGTCAGTTCCGCCGCTTGGTGCAGGATCTGGCGCAGCGTACCGATCGGTGAGGTGCTCTGGGCCATTTTGGCCGTGATGTCGCACAGACCGAACAGGGAGGTCGAAGCCCCCTGTACCCCTGCCCTGTTCATCGCCGTCGCCGCTCGGGTTGCGTCCGGCGCAATCGTCCCTACATCTCCTGAACCCGAGTGATCCTGCCCTGCTGGCTGGTGACCTCCACTTGGCATGAAACGACTCCTCCGCCTTTTTTTACCCTGAACTCGAGCAAATCAACTGTTTCATCGGGTTCCAGTTTTTCTACCCGCAGTGTCTTGGAAACCGTCTGGTCCCCCTGACTGACCGTCATTACAAGATTCGCGTTGTGCCAGCTATAGAAATTACCGTTGGTCACAGAAAAATTATCATAAAGCCAGTCCGATTCAAATATGCAAATCGGTCTTATCTGGAAAAACTCAGCCGCAAAGATCTCGTTTTGAAATTCGGTCTCGGTCCGCAACGCCGCCAGGGAGATCCCTTCGGTGTTCAACGCCACACCCAGATAACGAAATATCAGCTCCCTCAGCTTTGCCCTGTCCGCGGGTACGGCATTGTAGTGGTTGGCCAGATAGGTCGCCAGATAGAGGGGCGGGCCTTTGCGCAGCATCTCCTCGATGTCGATCTCATCGCAACTGGTGTCGCACACCGGTTCGGCCACGGGGGTCTCCTTCAGGTTGTTTTTCAGGCTGGCGAGCAGATCCACCGCGAGATCGTTGGCCCGTGTTTGGGGATAATCCTCGATCACCTTGCGATAGAGCACCATCGCCGCCTCGTTGAACCCCTTCGACTGGGCCGTTTGGGCCATGTTGAGGAATTCGCTGGCGCGATTATCCGCGTTCTGGGGCCGATATGAGATGAAATAAAGGAGTAAAAAGAACACGATGTTGCCGACGACAATCAACGCGTACTTGTTCCAGATTTGTCGTAATCGTGTCTTATCAACTGGTAATTTTTTCATTTTTTTGGACAACCGATTCTGCTTCACCAAGTCGATCCGTCCCTGACGCGCCTTTAAGAGCGGCTGATCTCAAGCCCGCTCCGACTCGGCGACAGTGTACGCAACTCGCCGAGCGGTTTTCAAGGGTGATTCGGCATTCATATCCATCCTGTAACGATATTTTTTTCGCCACTAGAGCACGGTTCTTGCAGTAGTTTTACTGGGGGACACGGATTGGGCGAAAATGCCGATTATTTGTTCAACTATCTGAAATTAATCGTTTTCGATTTCTAGACGAATCGGCACCGTAACTAAATTGAAAAAAAATAGCCCTTTTTTCGCCGATTACTACACAAAAAAAGTAAGAAGTTTTTGGGTACTTGGGAACAACTAACTGGTTAGACGGCATTAAGAGGTATGAGGTTCGACTTGAAAGTGATCGAAAAAATGACCCATTTTTCCACCATGAAATCTTTAAATATTGTTTATATTATATAGAATTTATGTGATGCGAAAAAGTCAAAAATGTTATACATTGAAACGAGGCCTCATAAAAACTGTGTTCCAAAGCAACTACTACGTGAGTGTTACATCGGAGTGACGTAACAGTAAATTTGTTTGATGAACGTGTAAAAAACTAAAAAATGGTCTTGATCCGAAGAAGCGAATAATGTGTAAGAACCCATCCCAACAAGCGGGTTGATTGTTTGAGGAAGGAAAACTGAGCACCGTGAAAGCCATAGAAATTCGCAAAGCATGCACGCACAACCTTAAGAATGTAAGTGTGGACATTCCTCGGGAAAGGCTGACCGTTGTCACCGGACCTTCTGGTTCGGGAAAATCCTCCCTGGCTTTTGATACGATTTACGCCGAAGGGCAGCGGCGCTACGTGGAATCTCTCTCGCCCTATGCCAGACAGTTTCTCAGCCAGATGGCCAAACCCGAGCTGGAGTCGATCGACGGACTTTCGCCGACGATCGCCATCGACCAGCGGGCCACCGGTCGCAATCCCCGCTCAACCGTCGGTACGGCAACCGAGGTGTACGACTTCTTGCGCTTACTCTTCGCCCGCATCGGGCAGCCCCACTGTCACAAATGCGGCAAACCGATTCGCGCCACGACCGTCGACGAGATGGTCGACCAAGTGATGGCCTTTCGTCCGAACGTTCGGTTTAGCGTACTGGCGCCGATCGCTCGCGACCAGAAGGGGGACTTTGCCAAGGAGCTCAAAAAGCTCAAACGGGACGGCTTCGTACGAGTGATGATCGACGATGATATCTACGATTTGTCCGAGAACATCACCCTGAGCAAGCGGAAGAAGCACACCATCTTGGTCTATGTCGATCGCCTGGTCAACGAGCCGAAGATTCGCAACCGGCTCGCCGACAGCATCGAGTTGGCCTTGGGGTTGTCCCAGGGTATCGTAATTATTTCGTCGATCGAAGAAGATGATGACATCGTCTTTACGGACAAACACTCCTGCGTCGATTGCGGGGTTACCCTGACCGAGTTGGCGCCGACCCTATTCTCGTTCAACAATCCCGCCGGTGCCTGTCCGGCCTGCGGTGGCCTGGGCGAAGTGATGTTCTTCGACGAGCTGCACATCGTTCCCGATCCCACCCTGTGCATCCGGGAAGGGGCGATCGCGCCGTGGATTCGCCGCAATGCCCCGTACTACCAACAGCTGCTCGAAGCGGTGACCACCAAGTACAAAATCGATCCGTTCAGTCCGTGGAAGGACCTGAGTGAGGAGCACCGCAAGCTCATCCTGCACGGCACCAACGAAGAGATCGAATTCACCGTCGAAAAAGACGACCGCAAATACTCGTTCAAGCGGGCCTACGAAGGGGTGGTGCCCAATCTCGAACGGCGCAGCCGCGAATACGAACGGCGCAAGCGGGACGAAAGCGGCGATGAGGAGCACGACTTCCTCTCCGACGAATTTCACCGGTACATGAGCCGCGTGCCCTGCCCGGATTGCAACGGCACCCGCCTGCGGCCGGAGAGTCTGCACGTCACCATCGGCGGTCAGAACATCGCCCAGGTGTCATCGATGACGATTAGCGAGTGCCGGGCATTTTTCGAGAAGACCGAGCTGACCGAGCGTCAAACCGAAATCGCCGATCGCATCCTGCACGAGATTCGCTCCAAACTCGAATTCATGGAAAAAGTGGGCGTCGACTACCTGACCCTCGATCGCCCCACTGCCACCCTTTCGGGCGGCGAGGCCCAACGTACCCGCCTGGCTAACCAAATCGGTTCGGCCCTGGTCGGGGTGACCTATGTGTTGGACGAACCGTCCATCGGGTTGCACCAGCGAGACAATGATCGGCTCATCGAAACCCTGCGCAATCTTCGGGATCGGGGCAACACGGTCGTGGTGGTCGAGCACGACGCGGACACCATCCGCTCCGCCGACTACGTCATCGACATGGGCCCCGGTGCCGGCACGCGGGGAGGCCGCGTGGTCGCCCTGGGCTCCCCCAAGGAAATCGCCAAACATCCCACCTCGTTGACCGGACGATATCTGTCCGGACGGTTGAGTGTCACCCCGCCCTCCCGGAGACGGCTGTCCACCTCCCGCAGTTTGGTGATCAAGGGGGCCCAGACGAACAACCTCAAAAACATCGACGTCCGCATCCCTCTGGGGCTGCTGGTCGCGGTGACCGGCGTCTCCGGATCGGGCAAGAGCTCCCTGATCATCGACACCCTCCTGCCCGCGCTGAAACGGCGGGTCTACCGGCTGGGCAACAATGAGCCCGCGTCGTTGGACGGCATCGAGGGCATCCATCACATCGACAAGGTCATCGACATCGATCAGCGCCCGATTGGGCGCACGCCCCGGTCCAATCCGTCCACCTTCACCCAGGTGTTCACCTTGATTCGCGATCTCTTCTCCAGTCTACCCGAATCGAAGATGCGCGGGTACAAACCCGGCCGCTATTCGTTCAACGTCAAGGGGGGACGGTGTGAAGCGTGTCAGGGGGACGGCATGATTCGCATCGAGATGAACTTCCTCCCCGACGCGTTCGTCAAATGCGAAGTGTGCGGGGGCCGGCGCTACAACCGGGAAACCCTGGAGATTCGCTACCAGGGCAAGAACATCGCGGACATCCTCGACATGACCGCCAACCAGGCGTACGAATTTCTCGAGAACCATCCCAAAATCAGGGACAAGCTGGCCACCATGCGCCGCGTGGGATTGGGCTATCTCAAACTGGGCCAGAGTGCCAACACCCTGTCCGGTGGTGAATGTCAACGCCTCAAACTGGCCAAGGAGCTCTCCCGGCGCGCCACGGGTCGCACGGTCTACGTGCTCGACGAGCCCACCACAGGGCTGCACTTCGACGACGTGCGCCAACTGATGGAGGTGCTCAACCAGTTGGTCGATCAGGGGAACACGGTGATCATCATCGAGCACGATCTCGACGTGCTCAAGTGTGCCGATTGGATCATCGACATGGGCCCGGAGGGAGGCGACAAGGGCGGCGAAGTGGTCGCCTGCGGCTCACCCGAGGAAATCGCCAAGGTCCGCGAATCCCACACCGGGGTCTATCTGGCCCGCGTTCTGGGCATCTCCCGCACCCGACGCCGCCGTAAATCTGCTGGCTGAGTTTAGTTTAATCGTCCCGTCGCTCGTCAATGTTGAAGCTCGCCGGATCCACCCCTTCGACCAGGCGTCGCGTGGTCTCCATGTCCGCGTCGACCATCATCTTGACCAGTTGTTCAAACGTCGTCGTGGGTTGCCAGCCGAGTAGTTCGCGCGCCTTTTTGGCGTCCCCCAATAGCAGATCGACTTCGGTCGGTCGAAAATAACGGGGGTCGACTGCCACGAGCACCCGATCCTCGCCCTCTAGCCGTCCGATCTCGTTCTCTCCACTCCCGCTCCATTCCAGGGGCATTCCGGCCAGGGCGAACGCCTGCTCGCAAAACTCCCGCACAGAGCGGGTCTGCGCTGTGGCAATGGCAAAGTCATCGGGCTCGTTGTGCTGCAGGATGAGCCACATCGCCTCGATGTAATCACCGGCATACCCCCAGTCCCGCTTGGCGTCGAGATTGCCCAGGTACAGCCGATCCTGCAGGCCGTACTTGATGTGGGCCACCGCCCGGGTGATTTTCCGGGTGACGAACGTCTCTCCGCGCCGCGGGGATTCGTGGTTGAACAGAATGCCGTTGGAAGCAAAAATGCCATAGGCTTCCCGATAATTGACCGTGATGTGGTAGGCGTAAGCCTTGGCGCAGGCATAGGGGGAGCGCGGTCGAAAGGGGGTCTGCTCGTTCTGCGGGGTCTCGACCACCTTGCCGAACAACTCGGAGGAGGAGGCCTGGTAATAACGGGTTTTGACGCCGGTCTCGCGAATCGCCTCGAGCAGGCGCACAGCCCCCAGGGCGGTGACATCGGCAGTGTATTCCGGCACTTCGAAGCTCACCCCCACATGAGACTGGGCTCCCAGATTGTACACCTCGTCCGGTGCCACCTCCCGAATGATCCGGCTGAGGCACGAAGCATCGTTCAAATCGCCGTAATGCATAAAAAATCGTCGTTTGTCCACGTGGGGATCCTGGTAGATGTGATCCACGCGTTCGGTGTTGAACAGGGAGGCCCGTCGTTTGATGCCGTGAACTTCATACCCTTTGTCGAGCAGGAATTCGACCAAGTAGGACCCGTCTTGACCGGTCACTCCGGTGATTAGCGCCTTTTTCATGTTAAGATTTCCCTTCGCGATTCGAGCTATTCGGTTTGACCATTAAAATGCCTCATCTCCGGCAGATTCTCAAGCGCCCCGGGACCGGTCGCGCCGGCACACCTCCACCGTCATCATCGACGCGGCGAACCGAATGCGCGGTCCCATCGCCTGCTCCAACCCGCTCAGGGGTCCAAAGGCGAACCCGGGCAGCAGGGAACGCATGGAGACCCCGCCGGACAACAAATAGGTCAACGCCGTATGAGGGACGAGGCGGCGAATCTCCAATTCGGGAAAGGCGGCTTCAAATTTCTTCCGATCCCGAACAAAGATAATCCAGGGCAGCGCGCCGTTGGCCGAGGACATCGGTCCCTGCGAGGGCAAGGACCACTGCTCGACCCGGGGATCAAACGGTTCGTGGTGCAGATGGGTGTACACCCATTTCGACACCGGTGAGACGTACGGCTCGATGAAGACCGCCCGGCCCCCATCGGCCAGCACTCGGGTCAACTCACTGAAAAAGTGCCGCGCCTCGGGCAAATGGTGCAATACGTTGAGCAGGAACACCCCGCCGACGCTCTGCGAGTTCACCGGCAAAGCGCAGGCCGACGCCTTGAATGTCACATCCGCTTGTGGTCGGACGTCCACTGTGAGCAGGTTGTCGATCAGCTCACCCAGAAAGCCACCTCCCGAGCCGATCTCCAGCCGCAGCCCGGCCGGCGCGCGACGCTCCACAGCGACAAATTGCTCGTAATACCACTCGTATTGACGCCGCAAAAACCCCTTGGTCCGGATCAGTGTGGCGTGAACCGAGGTCGCCTCGGCTGAATCGATATCAATATCCCGAGCCAGCGGATGGGTCATGAAATTTCGAATTCGATCGATGATGGTCAACGCTCCTCTGTTTACGAGACTGTCGCTCAATATCGGTAAGAACCGGGCGGAGATCAAGCGCTAAGGGAAGTGATTGACCCCGAGCCTACACCTAGGTAGGGTTAACAACCGGAAACGATCACAACGGAGTAAAACATGGTACGCCGCTGGCTCGATTTTGCACCCTTTCTCATCCTCTGTACCGTCGGTTGTGCCGCTGCCGAGTTCCAGGTCGGCAATGCTTGGCAACCCGGGGAAGAGCGCTTCTTCGATGATGGTGTGGATATGGTCGGCGACCCCTCCAAGATCTCCGGGAAATGGGCCTATGAACAGCAAGACGAGCTTACGGGTCGCGTTCAGTTGGCCGATCTGATCGCCCGTGTCGAAATTCTATCAGTTCAGACCCACCGCAACATCGATGGTATCGAAACCAAACGGCTCACCGTCGAAATTGTCGAAATCAAGTACGGACATTCACCAGAGCAACAGCTCAGCCTGGCCAGTCTGCGGGACGCCCCGGGACACACGCTCATTCAACGGTACGAAAAACGGCTGACCGGCCACTTCATCCTGTTTATCCGCTGGTTCGAAACTGACGACGGCTCGTTGGGCCATCACTTTCACCTCTCTCCGGCCACCTCCATCATCGAGAGCGAGGTCCAGAAACGCATCAACGAACGCCTCAAACAGGAGAGCACCTCCCAAGGCAAGTAGCCCAGCGGAAGCGGCCCGATCGATCCTCTATAAAATCAACGACCGGCCGTGGGTGCCTTCGGGCGGCTCGATCTCAAGCGCGTCGAGCACGGTGGCAAACACATCTTCAATCGTAAAAGCTCCCGTGGCCGGCACCACACCCGGTCCGGCAACTACGACAATGCCGTCCTCGGCGTGGTTCGCTTCATCGTGGCCGGTGTCGTTGGTGGTGGTAGACCAGGACCGATGGCCCACGGTTCCGATCGCGCGAAGCTCGAGCGCATCCCAATAGACGATCAGATCCGGCGGGGCGCCCTTCACCGCGCGATAGCACTGTTGGGTCAGGAGCACTCGGTTGGCCATCGGCCGGCCTCGCTCGTCGGTCATTTGCTCAATCCGCTGAACCAATCGTTGCCGTTCCGCCGGCAAGCGGTCAACCGGAACGATGCCCCGGGCTTGGCGACCGGCGACGTTGAAGAAGATCCGGCAATGGTGTCCGCCCTCTCCCCAAGCCCGCGTGCGGGACCAATCAACCGCACAACGGCCCAGCGGCGTCGGCCCTTCGGGCCGTGAATCGAGCACCAGGTAGCCCTCATCGATCAGCCATTCGTTAACACAAAAACCGCCACGCAGCGGCTGAACCCCGTGATCCGATACGATCATCGTCGTGGTCTCGGGTCCGGCCAGCGCCATCGTGCGGGCGATCTGATCGTCCAGTTCCCTGTAATACGTCCGACACGCTTCAACCAACGGACTTTCGGGATCGTGGAGCGGATGCTCGGGGAGAATCGAGGCGAGCAGGCCGTGGTGCAGCCGATCCGGTGCCAAATCGACGACCATCGCCAAGTCGCACGCCGAGGTGCGAATCAGGTGACGGAAGATGGCAAAATGTTGCTCGGTCAATGCGCGACAGTGGTTCAACAGCTGTTTTTTTTCAGCGGAGCGAAAATCGATCACGTCCACCAGATACTCACCGAATTTTTCCTCGAGCTCGTCTCGACGATGGGCCGGTGTGATCCAATCGCTGTGGGATCCGGGGGTGAGAAAACAGCTGGTCATCGTCACACGGGGATCGGCGGCCAACGGAAAGGTCAGCGGCACTGAGACCACCACGCTTGACAGATTCTTCGCCGAGGCCAGATCCCAGATGCGGGGATGGTCGAGGTCGTCGGTGCTGACGATCCCCATCCGATAGCTCCCCTCGACGGGCCGACGAAATCCGTAAATCCCCAATTCCCCAGGATCCCGACCCGTGGTCATGGTGATCCAGGCGGGCAGGGTCACCGGCGGGACGGTCGAGCGCAACGGGCCGCTCACGCCGCGTCGGCGCAGGGCGCTGAGACAGGGCATCACATCGGCAAAGAGATCGAAGGCGATCCGCGGG
>JANQET010000387.1 GCA_028278265.1 Myxococcota bacterium | reverse complement strand
CCCGCTCACCCCGCTAACCCCCACCACCCCTGCTTGGCAGCTGACGCTCCCCACCGGCAAAACAACAGCCCGAATCTCCCTCGGCCCGCCCGACGCACGACTCCCGGGGCCGTACCGCTTTGCCGTGCTCAGCGACATTCAGGATGCCATCGAGGAATTTTCAGACGTGGTCGACCGATTGAACCAGGACCCCGAAATCCGCTTTGTCGTCTCCACCGGCGATCTGGTGGAAAACGGTGACCGGAATCAGCTCGAGCGGTTTCAACAGGAGCTCGAGCCCCTGCACTGCCCCTATTTCTCCACGGTCGGCAACCACGAGCTGTTTGCCGGCCAGCCGAAGGATTGGGCCGAGCTGTTCGGCAGGGCCAGCTTTCACTTCGAATTCAAGGGGGTGCACTTCAGCCTGGTGGATTCTGCCTCGGCCACGGTTCACCCCACGGTCTACGCTTGGCTCGACGACTGGCTGTCAACGACAGACGCGCTCCACCGGGTGGTGCTGACCCATATCCCGCCGTTGGATCCGTCCGGCACCAGAAGCGGCTCCTTCGCCAGCCGTAAGGAGGCAGCGAAATTGATCAAACGGCTGGCTGATCGATCAGTGGACCTCACCTTTTACGGCCATGTCCACTCGTACTACGCGTTCTCCAACGGCGGCATCCCCGCCTACATTTCAGGCGGCGGTGGCGCCATTCCCGAGCGCCTCGACGGTATCGGCCGCCACTATCTCACGGTGGACGTCGACCCGGGGCAGCCCACCCTCACTGTCTCGCTAATCCGCGTGGATTGAGACCAACGCCTTCCACGGGTACAACACGGCGATAATCCCCAGCATGACCAGCACGGTGAAAATGTGACCCCACTCTTGGGACGCCTGTCGGACAAGGATGTGATACAGCGTCACACCGATGCTCCCCGCGCCGATGATGAAGTTGAGCAGAATCACCGGAAAGTGCTTGACCGGGTCGCGGGCGGCGATCCAGGTGGCCACACTGATTGCGATTACCGAAACGCCGATCTCATTGACCATCAACAGGTTCTGCGGCGTGAGGAGAGTCGGATCCTTGCCGGCGATGTGGACCAGGTACCACTCGGGGAAGAACACATGGGTCACCCCCCAAAGCAAAAACTGAACCAGGGAGACGATCCGCAGGTACCCGCTCAAGAGGGTCGATTTCAGGTTTTTCTTCATCACTCACCATCCGGCTGGGCGGGCGGTTTCATCCCGCTCCCGTTTTCCGCCGTTACTGAGCATACAGCCATCAGCGCCGATTTCTGACAAGCCACGACGTGACTTGCGAAGCAACCGACGATGTCGTCGTATCGCTCCCGATCGGCACCTCCAACACGGCAGCGCCTTTGGTCTGGTAGTAGTCAACAAGCGGCAGGGTCCGCTGGTTGAATATCTCTATTTTGCGCATCACCAACCCATCCATGTCGTCTGTCCGGCCGGCGCGGTCTCCACCGGTGTTCTGCCTAATTCTCTCGGCAATGACATCGGTCGCACAGGACAAATGGATCACCGCTTCGATCGCGAAAAACAACGCCACGTCACAGGCCTGTTCGAGGTGCCGGGGGATGCCGTTGAGCACCACATGGGTCGAATCAGCAGCCCGCCGGGCGAGGAAAAACTCAATGATCCGCGCCGCCAGATAGAAGGTCTCGTTCTCGAGGAGCGCCCCGGTCTTCAACACCTCGACGAGAAAGTTCCGATCGGTCTCCCCGAGGCCGTAGTTGTCTTCGCCGGCGACCACGCGCCTCAAGCATTCACCGAAGTCCAGATGGGCGAATGTCATTCCCGACGGATCGCTGCGGGTGAGCGCTTCTCCCAGCGGGGTCTTCCCGGCGCCGGTGGGGCCGATGAGCAGGATGGCTTTTTTTCTCGACATGGCTGTGTTCCTTCATAACATGTAACAAAGAGGTATTGATAGCATGACCAGACAATGGACGATACTGCTGCTGGTGCTGGGAGTGAGTGCATGGGGCTGTGGTGGGACACCGGCCGATGACAACGACGATGACACCGATACCGGCGCGGACGGCGATGCGGACACCGACACGGACGGGGACACCGATGGGGATTCGGATGGTGATTCGAGTTGTGGTGAACCAGACACCGCGATTCAGTTCGCCCAGGAGCTCGACGTGGGTCCTGGGCAGACCTACGCCGATCCTTCGGCAGTGCCTTGGGAGACCCTGTCTCCGGGAACCCTGGTGCGCATTCACTACCGCGACACCCCCTATGCGGACAAGTGGGTGATCAACACCGTGGCTTCGGCCGACGCCCCGCTGGTGGTTCGCGGGATCCCCACCGACGGTGGTCAGCGCCCTGTCATCACCGGTGAAGATGCCACGACCCGCCAGGCGCTCGACTATTGGAACGAGCCCCGCTCGGTGATCAAGATCGGCGGGTCGAGCCAGCCCCAAGAGGATATCATACCGGCCTACGTCTCAATCGAGAACCTGGAGATCCGCAGCGCCCGGCCGCCGTTTCGCTTTACCAACGACAGCGGCGCAACCGAAACCTATGCCAAGAACGCGGCCTCGATCCACATCGAAGTGGGGGATCACATCACCGTGAGAAACTGCGTGCTGCACGACTCGGGAAACGGCCTGTTCTCCGGGCATCAGAGCAGCCGGGTGCGACTGGTGGGCAACCACATTTACAACAACGGCATCGAGGACAGCATCTACGAGCACAACTCCTACACCGAGAGCTTCGGCATCACCTTCGAATACAATCATTACGGTCCTTTGCGCGCGGGGTGTCTGGGCAACAACCTCAAGGACCGTTCCACCGACACGGTGATCCGCTACAATTGGGTCGAGTCGGGGAACCGCCAACTCGACCTGGTGGAGAGCGACGATGCGGCATTCGTCGCCGATCCGGACTATCTTTCGACCCATGTCTACGGCAACATCCTGATCGAGCCGGAGGACGCCGGCAACAGCCAGCTGATCCACTATGGCGGTGACGGAGGCGACCAATCGATGTACCGCAACGGGGTGCTCTACCTGTATCACAACACCATCGTCTCCACCCGCTCGGGCAATACCACATTGGTCCGGATTTCCACCAACCAGGGGAGCGCGGATATCCGCAACAACATCATCTACGGCACCGCCGCCGGGGAGCGCATGGCGATCTGCAACGGAACGGGACAGCTCTCGCTCCAAGGCAACTGGCTCGAGCAAGGGTGGACCGACACCCACGAATCATCGATGGATCCCGGCGCCCACCTGGAGGTGTTCGACAACGTAATCGGCGTTCATCCCGGATTCGTCGACCTAACCAACCAGGATCTCACCCTGGCCCTTGGCTCGAGCTGCATCGATCAAGGCACCGTCTTGCCGGCCGCCTGGCCCAAGGTGAGTTGCCAGTACGAACGCCATCAAACAGGGACCGAACGACCCGAAGACGGAGCCCTGGACATCGGCGCGCTAGATTAGAGTCGCTCGATGGGCACGCCGTAGAGGTCGGTTTCGGTGTGCCAGGGGCCGTGGTGCCCCAGATACCACCGATAGTCAGGCAACTGCGTTATCAAGCGCAGGGGCAAGGCGAAGAGATCGTCGAGGCGGTGATAGATACTGATTTGCAGTTTCGGACGGTGCCGACTGATCGTTTCTCGAGCGCCGTCAAGGGCTTGTTTTTCCGCGCCCTCCACATCGAGCTTCAGCAGATCGACCCGGGGTAAGCCCTCATTCGCAACGGTGCGGTCAATCGTGCTGACCTTGATCGAGGCATCTCCCCCCTCCACCACCCTTCCCGATCCCTCTTCGCCCGCAAAGGACAGGACGTCATCACAATGCCATACGCCGAGGGGAACCGGTATCAGCCCCGGAATCCGGCGCCTGGTCAATTCATCGAAGTTCTTCGATTCCGGCTCAAAGGATAGAATTTTACCCCGACCGAACATCTGCCAGGCGAACCTAAGGGCCGAATCGCCGCGGTAGGCACCGGCGTCGACGACAATATCCCCCGGGCGTGCACGAACCACCGGGTGCCCGTACTCGGGATAGCCGGCAACTCGAAAGAAGCCCGCGTCCCCCTCGAGTCTACCGCGAATCAACGAGGCGTACGTCTGTTGCGAATGACTGTCGTGCAGTATCGACAGGACTTCGGCGAGCTCGGATCCGTATTTCTTCAGATAGTCAGCATCCCTACGCCCCCGTTGTCGCCAGCCGGTGAGCGGTACTTGCCAGAGGCAGCGATTTATCGCACGACTCGCGCCGTCGAAAAACCGCTTGCGCGGACGCCCGGCAAACAGCCACTGCACCGAAGGCCGAAAATCCCACCGTCCGGGAAAGACCGGTTTTAAACGGTAGAGCAGCCGACGCTTGTGAAAGAAGCGGTCGTTGAATCCGAGCACCTTGCCCCCGTGATCCAAAACCGCCTCATATGCTTCGTCCCATTCCGAAGGTCGTCCGGTGATGACAAACGGCCCGGTCTCTCTCCCCGGATCCCAGGTTCGGCGAAGTAGCTGCTGGCTCACCACCAAGCTCTCGAGCTCAGCTGTAGAAAGGTGTTTTTGGCTCATCACCGCTATCTTTGATTCAGCCCCTACCGCCTGTCAATCCCCTGCCCTCCACTCCCGGCAATCAGTCTGCCCGACAGCATGGCGCGCCAGGTCACCCGTCCGCGTTGTTCGGTTGCTCACATCGTAGGAGGTTGCTGATTCGAGCGTGAATCTTGGCGAATCTCGCCTCTTCATCGCCGCCTCTCGGGAGATGTGCCTCAAGCGTCTGTGCAAGTAGCTCGTCGCATCTGTTCTCTGCCGAAATCGTCCAGAAATAGTGGTATCACCGCACCACCAATGTACACCGGAGGCGGATCGAGCCATTCCAATGCCGCCGCGACTCGATCGAGCACTGCTTCAAAGTCATTCATTTTGAATCCACTTCTCCAAGTGTCGTCTTGCCAACTCCCTCTCTCTGGCACGACCGATCCTCAGCGCATCCAGAATCGCAAACGCTGGATGGAGCTCAGGGAACGCGACACACAGGGCCGGAATTTTATTATGGATTGGTGGCAGCTCAAGGCCACTGGTATCACCAAACTCGGCCGGCCAGACGACATTTTCTTGCGCTGTGATCTCATCACTCAACGGTGGCGTCGAAAATGCGGTGGGGACTCCACGAACACGAGTCCCCAACTTTGCCGGAAAAACGTATCGCAATCCATGGACCAGATATTCCCCTGCATGGGCCTTGATGGCAGTGTTATTCTTGCGACGGATCAGCAGAGCACCATCGAGCCGGTTCAGCGACCTGGTGAGGCTCGCTGGTGGGATTTTCAATCTCGTCGATAGTTCTGCCTGTGAATCAAATTGTCCCTCCCACTCGACAAGCACCACCAAAACCAGATTATCAAGGTCGCTCAGCATTTGTCATCTCCATCGGGAGCCACTGAACCATTTCATAATATGAAATATATGATTTATTCTCAATAAATCAAATTATATTTCACGTTTTGAAACGCGAAATGATGGGGTCAGCCGACCTGTTTCTCTTTTGACGATGACTCGATCATCCGTCCAGACAGCATCGCCCGCCAGGTTTCGCCGGCCCGGTTGAAGTAGCCCTTGATGTCCTCGATGATCATGTAGATCGCGGGGACCAACAGCAAAATGATCAGGGTCGCGAAGAGCACGCCGAATCCCAGACTCAGGGCCATTGGGATGAGAAACCGGGCTTGGAGGGAGGTCTCGGTGATCATCGGCATCAGTCCGAAGAAGGTGGTCAGAGACGTGAGCAGGATCGGCCTCAGCCGGCGGACCCCGGCCCAGACGATCGCTTCGGTCGGGGTTTTGCCGGTGAGCAGCGCCTTGTTGGCCGCGTCGATCAGCACTAAGGAATCGTTGACCACCACCCCGGCCAGGGCGACGATGCCGAACAGGCTGATCACGCTGATGCTGTACCCCATCACCAGGTGGCCGAGCACCGCCCCGACAAAGCCGAACGGAATGGCGAACATGATGATGACCGGTTGCAGGTAACTTCTGAAGGGAATGGCGATGAGGGTGAACATGATCAGCAGGGCCAGCGCGAAGTTCATACCCAGCGCTTGGAACGACTCCTTTTGCTCCCGTTCCTGGCCCGCCATGTCTGAGGTCAGCCCGGGAAACCGGAATTTTAGTGTCGGGATGATGCTCTCCTTGAGCACGTCTATTACCTTGGTCGCAGAATCGACCCCCGGCGCGAGCTCCGCCCGGACGTTGACCACCCGCTTGCCATCCTCCCGATTGATCACCGTGGGGGCTGAATCCCGCTCAAAGGCGGCCACGTAGCGCAGCGGCACCTGCCCCCCCAACGGGGAACGGATCAACAAGTTCTCGATATCGAATTCCGAGCGCCGGTGCTGTTCCGGAAAACGCACCATTACGCGAATCTCATTGCGCCCGCGCTGCTCGCGAATCGCCTCCTCGCCATAGAATGCGCTGCGGATCTGCTTGGCCACCTCCGCTGAGGTCAACCCCAAGGTGCGTGCCTCATCGAGCAGGTGGAAATTGAGCTGGGTCTTGCCGGCGACAAAACTGTTCTCGATGCTGGTCAAATCGTCGAACCGTTCCAACTGTTTGACCAGGGCATTGGACGCCTCGTCGAGCACCCGGTTGTCCGCGTGAGAGAGCTGGACATCCACCACCGCCCCTGCACTGGGGCCCATTGAAAAGTTGAACACCAGCGATTCGATGCCGGGCAGCTCCGGCGTGTGCTTGCGCCAGGCGGCGGCGATGGTGGCGGAGCTCACCGTCCTTTGATCACCGGGCACCAGGTTCATCTCGATGGTGGCCAGGTGCCCCCCCTCCTCACCGCTCTGCCCTGCATGGGGCCCGCGCATCACCGACGGCCCCTGGGCCAACTGGCTGTAAATACCGCGCAGCACCTTGTCCCCGCCGCTTTCCGCCAGGGCCTGGGCAGCGGACTGTTCCAGCGCTTTGAGCACCTTTTCGGTTTCCTGGACCGGCGTGCCGTAGGGCATCTTGGCGGTCACCTGCACCAGGTCCCCTTCGATTTTGGGCAGAAAGTTGAATGGTACCACGCCTCCGGCGACCATTCCTATCGCAAGGATGAGCATGGCCAGGGAGCTGGCCAGGGCGATGTACCGATACTTGAGCAACAGGCGGACAAACGGTTCGTAGGCGTGCCGGCTGAACCCTGCCAGGCCACGGGCCACCTGCGCCTGCACCTTTTCGATGGGCCAAGCCAGGGCCCGCAGGAGTCGCACCGATCCCTTGCCCTTGGTATGGGCCAGGTGGGCCGGAAGAACAAAAAAGGACTCGATCAGCGAGAACGCGAGCACCGCGATAACGATGAACGGCATCAGGGCGAACACCTTGCCCATCACCCCGGGCACGAAAAACATCGGCGAAAAGGCGACCATCGTGGTGACCACGGAGAAGGTGATCGGCATCGCCATCTCCCGGGCACCCTGAATCGCCGCCTGCATCTTGGGTATCCCTTGTTGCATTTTGTTGAAGATGTTTTCCCCGATGACAATGGCGTCGTCCACCACCATTCCCAGCGTGACGATAAAGGCAAAGAGGCTGATCATATTGATCGACATGTCCGCCGCGGGCATCAGTAGAAAGGCGCCGAGAAACGAAAACGGGATGCCCAAGGCGACCCAAAAGGCCAGCCTCAAGTTGAGAAACAGGGTCAGCAGGATGAAGACCAGGGTCCCACCGTACAACGCGTTCTTGACCAGCAGATCGATGCGACTGGTGAGCATCTCGGAATCGTCCTGCCACAGATCGATCTCGATTCCCGGGGGGAGCCGTTTTTCGAGTTGCTCCCGATATCCCTTCACCAGATTGGCGACCCCCCGGGGGGTTTCATCGCCGACCCGAAGCGCCGTGACCCGCACCGCCCGCTTGCCATTGAAGTAGGAGGCGGCGTCGCTCTCTCGGAACGCGTCGTGAATGACCGCGATGTCCCCCAGGCGAATCTGCGAGCCGTCCGTTGTGCTGCGCAATACCAGGTCGCCGAATTCATGCCCCTGTTTCTTGCGGTCCGACACCCGCACCAGCACCTCGCCGCCGGTGGTCTTGACCGATCCGCCGGGGATCTCGATCGAAGCGGCGCGAACCTCCCGGGCTACCTGTTGCAGGGTCAGTCCGTACTTCTCCAGGGTGGCTTGAGGAATCTCGATGCTCACCTCCAACGGAGGAATGCCGTCGATCGTCACCTGGGTGATACCATCCATCTCCAGCAGCTCCTCCCGCGCCGACTCGGCCACTTCGTGGAGCTCCTTGAGCTCCCGGTCACCGGAGATGATCATCGAGATGACGCGGCTCTTGACCGCTGCCAGGCTGACGATCGGCTTCTCCGCTTCCTGGGGAAAGGTGACGATGCGATCGACCGCGTTCTTGATATCGGTGAGCGCTTTTTCCGGATTGGCATCCAGCTGCAGCTCCACGTTGACCGTGCCCATGCCCTCGCTCGCGGTGGCGGTCACCCGCTTGACCCCGTCCAACCCGCGCACCGCCTCTTCGATCACCAGCACAATTGCCTGCTCGGCCTCGGTCGGGCTGGCCCCGGGGTAGGGCACTTGAATCGTCACCATGTCGAGGGAGAACTCGGGAAAGACCTCTTGCTTGATCTTGATTGTGGCCAGCAGCCCTCCGAGCAACACAATGATCAGAACGAGATTGGCGGCGACGGAGTTGTGGGCCATCCAGGCGATGGCCCCGCGGATCGGCGATTTTTCTTTTTCGTCCGGTTTCATGATCTCACCTGGTTCCACCTGCTGCCGAATTCGACTGCTTTGCGGACAGGTCCGCGGCGACCGGCGTCTCGAACGGCCTCACCTTCATCCCCTTGATCGGGCGGGCCAGAGGCGCGGCGACGATCCGATCGCCGGCGCTCAGACCACCGATCGCCACCACCTGATCCCGATTCCGCCAGCCGATTTCAAGGGCCTGTTTTTTAATGCGCAGCTCCTGGTCCACCCGCCAGACGAACCGACCGTCGACAAGGGCGCGTCGAGGCAGGTTCACCCCGGCGACCGTGCCCTGGCAATCGATCCTGGCGGTGACATAGGCACCGGAGAGCAGGGGCAGTTCCTGGCCTTGCTTTTCGAACGGACGTTTGATCGACGCCAGCACGGTGGCGGTGCGATTCTGGTCGTCGAGGCGGCCCTCCAGCCGGATCACTTGCCCGACGCGGG
>JANQET010000372.1 GCA_028278265.1 Myxococcota bacterium | reverse complement strand
CCCAGGGCGTTGCCCTGGGCTGGTATGGTTGAGCCCTTCGGGCTGCGGTCACCGTTAGTTAGCGCTTATGAGGGCTGGGGTGGGGGCTCTTTTTTGGCGCCGAGAGCGCAGCGCTCAGATCAAATAAAAGTGTAACGAGAAGCGGACGTAGGGGATCACCGGCCAGAGCTCGTCCGAGGTGCAGTTGCTGTCCGGATCGTTGCAGTCGACCAGGTTGTCCACCCAGTCGACGATCACCGGGTGGTAGAGGATGCCCACCTCCACCCCCCAAGAGAAGAATCCCTCGACGTTCAGTTGCTCGAATCCGTAGCCCAAAATGGCGTAGGGACCCTGGCCGATGTCGATACCGCCTCGGGCGGCGATGTAATGCAGGCGGTGGAGATAGAGCAGCACCGCTGCACCGCCGGAGATGATCTTCCATTTGTTGTCTTCGTTGCTGATGTCGCCGATGGGGCCGGAGATGACCGGATAGACCGCCGGCGGGCTCCAACCACCCCCCAATTCGATACCCACGTAGGGCAGGCCTTCGGCACCGGTGTGGATGCGAAATCGGGCGTCGATCGCCGCCAGTCCGTAGCCGCCCATCGTGCCCAGGCCCAGGGCGAATTTACGGGTGATCAGATCCCCTTCGCCGGTCGCCAGCTCGGGTTTGCGGTAGTTGTCGAGCTCGTCACCCTCGCCTGGAGGGACGACCTGTCGGCCCGGTGAGGGGGTCAGCAATTCGGATCGGGTCATCGTGCCGTACTGGGGCCGGCTCTCCAGCTTGCGCACCGCCTCGGCAGCGGCCGCACGCACTACTGCTGATGAATCGTTTGCCGCCACCCCCTTGAGCGCGCCGATTTGGCTGGTTGCCCCGAGGGTAGCCAGCGCGCGACAGGCGGCCTGTCGCACCTCGGTGAACGGATCGGAGACGATCATGCTGGCCAGCTTGTTGACCGCCAGCAGCATCTTTCCTTTTTCCACCTTTTCAACCGCCAGCAGGCGTACCATCGGGTCCTGATCAAACAACCCGGCGGGAATTCCCGCTTGGCCTGGGGGGCGCGGAGGAGTGGTTTTGGGTTGGGCTTGGGTCGGTGGATCTTCCTCGACCTCGGTGATCACGATTTGTTGTGCCACGAGGGTTCGGCTGGCCAGAAGAACGGCGAACACAGCACTGACCGCTAACACTGGAAAAGCTTTGTGCATGGCGTCTCCTTGGGTCGAAAATCGATTGTATGATACCGCGATATTCAAATCGACACCTCTTTTTGTCAACGCGAGAGGTAAAACCGCTCAGCCCGATCGACAGGATTTTTCACGCGCGTCACCATCGTAGGCCACAGGCGTCCAAGATTTCAAGATCCTTGTTGGCCTGCGGCCGGTTTTGCCGGGTATGATGATTTGATGATCAGAATCATTGAACTTTGGCGAGCACTGGTTACGGTGACCAGGAGGAGAGGTTTGTGGAAACCGCTGAGCGCAAACTGAAAGCGCAGTTCGAGAGAATCGTCGCCCGTGAGCGGGCGCAAGTGCATCGACCGGATCTAAAGCTCGCGGCTGTGCTGGTCCCCATTGTCTTCCGGGACGAGGATCCCCACATAATTCTCACCAAGCGGACGATGACCGTGGCCCATCACAAAGGACAAATCGCCTTTCCCGGAGGCATGGCCGAGCCCGAAGACGCCGATGCCATCGCCACTGCCCTGCGAGAAGCCAACGAAGAAATCGGTCTCGATCCCCAAAGAGTAGAAGTACTGGGCCTGCTCGACGATGTGGCAACGATTACCGGCTTTGCCGTCACCCCGGTGTTGGGGCTGGTCGATCCCCGTGCGACATTCACCACCGACCCGGTCGAAGTCGACCACCAATTCGAAGTATCGTTCCAAGATCTGCAAAATCCCCAAAACTACGAGCACGTCGCCGGAGAATTCGAAAACCGAAGCTTCAACTTTCACCAATACACGGTTAACGGAAAAGTCATCTGGGGCGCCACTGCCCTAATGATCAACCGGCTGCTCGTTGCGTTGGACCATCCGAGATAACCGGATACAAGAGTCTGGCCGAGGCTAAAGTCCTCGCACCAAGTCGGAAGAGTCGGAGACGCTTGAGGGATGGATGGATGGTGTATGGGTTGTTAGAAGAAGCACTGATGGGCTTTGTGGGGAGCTCCATCGATGTAAATCTCACCTTGCGGGCTACAAGTCATCCCGCAGGAAACGTTTTCGAGGCGATTTTCACCAATTACACCCCTGATCATTGTTTTGTACTCTTCTCCCTGTTTGTTTTTGCAACATCCCACATAGTAGCTCGAACCCAGATCATATAAATCGCACGGCGATGAGCTAGTTGTCATATCAGGACACTCAACCAATTCCGGTTGGTCTAGACTGTCAAAAGGAAATTCTCGTTCAATGTCACTAATATCGATCTCATCCTCACCGACCCAGTCATTACCACCAAAGCAGTTGACCGGATCTGCATCCGTGTCTGCATCTGCGTCGGTGTCGGCGTCCGTATCCGCATCTGTGTCGGTGTCTCCATCTGCGTCGCTATCACTGTCCGAATCACTGTCTGAATCACTGTCTGAATCACTGTCTCCATCTGAATCTGTATCACTATCCCCGTCCGCATCCCCATCGCTGTCTCCGTCAGCGTCCCCGCTACTGTCGTTGTTATCGTCATCACCTTCTGAATCGTCACCCCCACAGGCAGTCAGGCTCAAAAAGCCGAAATTTAACACGAGGAACACCAATAAATGTTTACCATGCGTCATGGAATTCTCCTCACCTTATCCCGTCGGTATCACAGTATACCGACTCCAGAAGATAATATTTATACCTAAATCCTCAATCATAAACAATCCCCAACAGGTGGTTGCGAATGATATTATTTTTGGTGGGCTGAGTTTTAGTAGGCGTTGGTTATATAGAGCAAGCTGTTGTCATACTCATAGTTATAGACAATGTGCACTTTGTCGTTATTATCAAGTGCCAAAGAAGAAACGCCGCCAAACTTGGCATCGAGTGTAACAGTTACCCAGGTTCCGTTGTTTGCGTTGGTTAAATATCTCAGATCATCCAACGTTGGACCATGATAGACAACATGCACAGCGTTGTTGCTATCGACCGCCAGTGTATGGGTGCCGAGTGCACCAGCCGAGGAATCGATGGTCGCCGTTCGCCAAACGCCTGTCGTGTTCTCTGCATAGCGAAGGTCCTCTTCTGCTTCCCTGCGATAGCTGATGTGAATCCCGTCGTTTTGATCCACTGCTAAAGAACAGTACTGGCCATCGGATTCGATGATTGTCGGTGTCCACGCGCGTGCACTCTTGTTGGTCAAGTACACAACTGCCCAATCCAAGGTAGCACAGAGATGAACATTTCCGCTTTTGTCCAGCCCTATTGAGGCATTGCACAAACCGACGTTATCAGTACTCACTGTTGTGTAAACCCACGAACCGATGGCATTGGTGGCGTACTTGAGTGCTTTTGTCCCTGTTGGTGGCTGGATGTAGCTGATATGAACTCGATTTTCTGTGTCCAGTCGTAACGTCGTATAGAATTTTCCCTCCTCTTCATCATCAACAGTTACCAAATTCCACGATGAGTTGCCATTGGTAGCGTATTCAAGACTACCAACGGTATTGTTGATATAACTGATGTGGGCTGTATCGGTGGAATCGATTCTGATCGACGAGAAGCGTCCAACGTCTTCTCCTTCACCGTCATCGACGATCTCTGATGTCCAGATCCCGGTCTTGTTTGTTGCATAGCACAAGCCGTTACAGGAGTAGCTTACATGCGCAAAACCGTCTCCATCCACCGCAACCGCAGGTTCACTACCCGATTTCGCTACCTCCTCAATAGTCCAAGGTCCCGGATCGGTGTCCGTGTCGATGTCAGTATCTGAGTCAGTGTCAGCGTCGGTGTCCGTGTCTGTATCTGTATCTGTGTCTGAGTCTGTATCTGAATCCGTGTCGGCGTCAGAGTCCGCATCGGTGTCGGTGTCCGCATCGGTGTCGCCATCTGAATCTGCGTCGGTGTCCGTGTCGGTATCTGTATCCCCATCAGCATCCGTGTCAGTGTCTGCGTCTGTATCGGCGTCCATATCCGTGTCTGAGTCAGTATCCGTATCCGTATCTCCGCCGCTGTCGGCGCCACTATCGGGCTCTTCTTGAATATTTTCTTTGAAACAACCACTGATCGTGGCGTTTGCTAGGAGGGCTGTCATACAGACCAACCACGTGATCTTCGAGAGATGTTTTAATTTCATTTTTGTGCTGCCTTTCCGTTGGGTTGAAGTAAACCGAAAAAATCATCTTCTGAGAAGCCCTATCGACCGTTTTGTCTCAACTGTTGCGGAAATAATTACAACTATTTGTAATTATTTGGTATTTTTGCGGATAGTGAGGATCTTGAATCTGACCCTGACAACTGACACTTTTTTGGGGGTGGAGCAAAGGGGCCGGTGATAGGGGGGCTCTGGGGTCACCCCGACAATTGTGACACATTTTGAGATTGGAGAAAAGGGGTGGTGAGCGTTCCTGGGGATCCCAGGGGCTTGTCATTGGTTGGCGGAGGCTTTCTTCTTTGGCTTTTTTGCCTTCTTTTTTTTGCGTTTGTCGGATTTTTTTGCGGTCTTTTTTTCGTCCGGCTTCGGGGATTCGGCATCGACTTTTTCTGCCCGTTCGAGAATCTTGAGCAGCTCCATGTCGAACACCACATCCCCTTCGGGAAAACGTCGCTGGGAGCCGTCGAAGCCCAGCTCGGCCGGGATCCAGATGCGGCGCTTCTCTCCGACGACCATTTGTTGGATGCCCTGGGACCAGCCCGGGATCACGTTCTTGAGCCAAAAAGAGGTGGGTCGACCCCGTTTGACGGTGCTGTAGACCAGATCGCCGTCGGAGGTCCAACCGGTGTAATCCACCCTCACCCGATCCCCTGGGCCTGGGCGGACATTCCCTGTCCCGGCGCGCAGCTTTTTGGTGGCCAGGCCTGTGGGGGATTTCTCCGCGTCCGCCGGTGGAGCCGCCACGTCGGCAGGCGCGAGATAGGCGGGATCGACCGCCTCCTTTTCCACCGGGACCTCTAGATTTCGGCTTTCGGGCGGTGTGGACTCCGAGCGCGCGCACGCCGCGGCGAAACAGAGCACCCCTACCCACCCGCAGATTAAACAGATTGTTTTCAATTTTGTCATAATGACGAAAAACTGCCTCAAAATCGCGAAAAGCACAACCCTTTCGTTCGGTGGTGTGGATGGGGTCTGTCTGAGGCGGAAAGCAGATCTGCTATACTCCCATTCATGGTTCGCGCTTTTTCGCCGGTGGTCGCCCTGCATTTCATCCTTGGGATGGGCTGGTGTTTTTCCTGTGCTGAAACCATTGGTCCTCCCTCGAGCGGGGCCGGGTCGAGCATGGGCGTTGACGGGGCTGCGGGCGGTCAACGGGGACGTCGGGAGAGCTGTGATCAACAATGGCAGTCGGCGCAGAGCGTTTGGCAAACCCGCGATGCTCAGGCCTTTCGCATGTGGCGAGGGATTGAGCAGAATTGCCCCCAAGCGGCGACGGCCCGCCAACTGCTCCTCGAAGCGGATCAGTGGTACCAAAAAGGACTGACACTGTTTGAGAATCGCGATGCAGTGGGGGCTCGCGTTGCGTTCGAGCGGGGAGCCCGCTTGGCGCCGATCGAACCGAACCACTATTTTCGTTTGGCCAAGATCTATCACCGTCATGGCATGGTCGAAAAGGCGGGCAAGTATTTCGAGAAGTACCTTCGCGCCGTGCCCGACGGGGATTCGAGTGAGGAGGCAGGTGCCGCGCTGACAGAGATAGCCCGCAACAGCATTGATGTGCTGGACCCTGACCAAAGCGAACAGGCTCCTCCGGTGGGCGAACCCGTGTCGACTTTGTGGTGGACCCTCGGGGCAGCGGCCGGCATCGTATTGGCGGCAATCCTGTGGCTGGTTGTCCGGTATCGGCGAGGGGCCAGCCTGACCGGGTTGATTGAAAAGAACGCCACCCTGCACACGGCGATTGCCTATCTGATAGGAACGATGCGCCATGAGCTGCTCAAGCATCGAATCGGACCGGTGGCCGACGTGGCGACCGCCCTGTCCAGTGGTCAGATTACCCCGGCCCAGGAGGCCTATCTGCGTCAAAAACTGTTTGCCGGCATCGGGATCGATACCGCTTGGCAGATGCACGTCCGTGCCTTTGAACAGGCATTGGGCGGGCAATTCAACCATCGTAGGGATCGGCAATTCCGCGCTGCTGCACGGGCCATCGACGCGGTTGCCGCGTTTCAGCCAAAACTTCTCGGTATCAGCGGTCCGGCTGTCGGCCAGTTATCCAGAGCCCATGACGAGCTGCGGCGTTTCGATCGGTTTCTCGGTGATCAACTGTCCCTTCTCGTCAGGACCCGCATCGACAAACCGTTTGCCAAGCAGGTCTTCGAAGAATTGCGGGGCGAATACGCGGTCAGTACCGTTGCCCTCGACGAATTGTCCTATGAGATTGGGACCTCGAGTGTATTTATCGAAGTTCCCCGCGCCGACCTGATGGTGATTCTCAAAAACATTCTCCGCAACGCGATTTTCGCCGTGCGTTCGAATCGGGAGAACAGGCGGGTTCAGATGGCGTTGCACACTGAGCTTCAGCCCACCGGCGATGAGGTGGTGCGTCTCTACGTTCGCGACTCTGGTCTTGAACCGCTGACCACCGAAGCGATCGCAGGGAGCGATTTGAATACCGGACTGGGATTGGTGATGGCCGCTGTTCAGCGGTACAACGGCACCGTCGAGGTGCAGTCGGCTCCTGCCCCTTACAACAAGGCTGTCATTGTCCGCTTCTTCCGCTCCCTTGAAGAAGAAGAGGAGTCTCTACGATGAAACAGCTGCTGATCATCGAGGACGGTCACGAGTACGAAGAGTTCGCGCGATTGTTTCTCGGCGAGACGTTTACGATACACGCGGTGCACAGTGCTCAAGCTGCCCTGGCTGTGTTGGGTGACGTGGCGATCGATTGCCTCCTCGTCGATTTGCGGTTCGACCGGGCGATCGAAGCGGATTTGGTCGGAGAGGTGGACCATTTGTCACAAACGCTGTTTGCCGGCAACCGATCCCAGGCACTGGAGTATATCAAGGACAATCAAGGTGCATTGGTCTTGGCCGAGTTGAGGCGCGCCGGTCATGACCAACCAGCGGTCTTCGTCCACGACTTTCCCAAGGGAAAGCTGGCCAATCTTCAACGCCTCTATGGCCGGCTGACGGCAGTGCCTTCATTTGACGCCGCGACCATCCGAGCCGCTCTGTTGGAACGTTAAAAAGTGTCAATTGTCGGGGTCAGACCCCAGGATCGGGCTCGTTTATCTCGGTGTTACTTCGGCGTGGTGCAGTCCGAGGTGGTGGCCTCGCCAGCCGAGCTTGTAGGTTGGCTGGTTGCGATATCGGTCTCGCCGTGAGGGAAGCACCTTGGTGTAGCGCTTCTTGAAGGTCTCTCGCTCGTATACGGCCAGGCGATTGTAGCCGCGATTGCCGGTTACCAGGTATTTTCCTCCGGGTGAAACGCGCGCGGCATAGATCCCGTCGAACATGCGATTGCCGGTCACTTGTAGGGTTTGTGCAATCACGTGGGTATTGGTCAATGTGGCACGGCGTGCTGCCGCCCCTTTTAAATTCATCCACCGCTGACGCCAGGCGAAGATTCGCAACCAGAGCGGTGGCATGCAGTTGAGCACCCGGCTTTCGTCAAAGTTGTCGAGATCAATCTCGACGACGGTATGGCTACCGCCGCTGGCCACGTAGAGGCGATCGTGGCTGACCCCCACGTCTGAGTTGAGATGGATCGGAAACTCGCTGCCGCAGCTCCAAACGCGTGAAATTTTGGCGGTTGAGAGATCGATTTCGAAAATGTACTCCCGGGTATAGGCCGGTGCCCAATCGACATAGTTTTCCTGCTCTGTCGAAAACGAATACGTGAGTGCATACCCCACCGGCTTGTCCGGATGCACGCAGCAGTGCCAGACAGTTCCCGGCAGCGAGATGACGGTCGAGCGCTTGGCCGGATACGGGTGCGAAAGATCGAACACCGCCACCCGTCTAGCGGCCGCGTCTTCCGGTCCCAGATCGCCGATTAACACATATCGCCGCGTGGGATCCCACCTCAACTCGTGAGCATTTTCCAGCCGGTGGGGGCCCAGGTTTTCAGGCTGGCGAAGCTGGTCGATGTGAAAGCGGTAAATGTTATCGCCGACGGCGCCCAAAAATGTTTCGTTGTCCGGATACCACAGGTGGTGGGTATTGGCCCGCAGGCGATAGGGGCACTCCTCGATATGCATCGTCGATTGGCGCGCGACGATTTGCATCTTCTCGGCACGGCGCAAATCGAGCAGTACGATTTGTTGACTGAAGTTGCCCAGCAAGCCAAGCGACCCATCGGGTGATAGGGAGACATTGTGCGCTCCGCTGATGCCGAAGTAGTGCTGGATGAAGGTCTTTCGCTCCGGCCAGTCGAAGCGGAGGATCCCGCAGCTGCCGATCAGCCCGTCGAGATGCACCCCATCCAATGCGCAATAGAAGCTGAATCGCTCGTCGTCCATAAGAATCATGTAACCGGTCGGCCCTCAACCGACAACACCGGGCCGAGATGCCGGTTTCGACAGTTGACACCGGTTACGGGGTGAGACCGCAGAGGGGGTCGTCTTTGCAGTTTTCGAGGTCGTTGAGGGTGGTTTTTTTGGGTTTCCTATTTTTATTTTTGAACTTGGGTTTTGGTTTCTTTGGGTGAGATTTGGTGGGGGGCTCTGCTCGGGGTGTGGGTTGTGGCAGGGGGGGCGATTGGTGGCGGGGGTGTTTGGAGGGTTGATTGGTGTAGCCCGGTGGGCATCAACGGCCGGCGTTGGGTTTGGGCAGGCTTTTTGTGGGGGAGGCGGCGGCTGCGGCATGAGGAGGAGCCCGCCGCGCCCGAGGCAGAGCACCGAAAGGAGGGCGCAGCTCCATTGCCAGCGGGATGATCGCTGCGGGGTTTCGATGGCGGGGTGGTACAGGGCCTCCCGCGCCGCCCGTACGGCGGCGAGCTCTGCCCTTAGCGCGGCGATGCGTTCCTCGGCCTGTTGGGCTTGGAGCTTCACCTCGCTGCGCAGACGCGCTTCGGTCTCGAGCGCTTCGGCTTCGCGCAACTCCCGCTGTCGCTCCTGTTCTTTTGCTTCTTCCTCAGCTGCTCGGGCAGCGGCTTCGGCGGCCCGGCGCTCTGCTGCTTCCCGTTGGGCTTCGATCGATTCTTGGGCGATCCGCTCATCTTCCAGCCGGAGCAGATCGGCGATGGCTCGAATGGCACTGTCTTCCCTGTTCTGCGTCATGGTGTTCTCCTTCGGTCATCATGATTGCAGAAAAGGGGCCAGTTAAAAAGTTAATGATTCTAGAGGATTGTCGCCTGAAATCTCTTGGTAGAATAATTAATAGTCTATCGTTGGGATAATCTTCGTTTGCGCAGGGTCCGGGCGCGGAGACCCAACTGGTTGAACCGCAAGCGAATACGCCGGGCGTTGGTGGGTGCATCTCCTGTCAGCAGTCGATTTGCCATGGCGTTGAAATCTCCGTCGGTCTGTTCGAACAGTTGCTCAAATACCTGGCGCTCCATGTGGCGCATCGTTCCGCTGACGGTCTCGGCCGGCTGCAAAGCCAGCTGCACCGAGTTGCCTTCCGGCGGTGGTCCCATCGCGGGGCCGTCGGTTCGGCCGGCTTCGAGTAGATCCCGGATCAATTTGGTCGGTAGCGGAATGATCCGGCGGTTCGCCTCTCCGCTGGTTCGACCGGACCTTACCCCTTCGAGCGCATCGAACAGGGTCAACATCGCGGCGTTGGTGAGCAGCAACTCGAGCTCGCGAACGTTGCCGGGCCAATCGTAGCGGTGGAGGTGTGAGCAGGTCTGGCGGGAGATGGCAAAGGCTACTCCCGAGGCGTGGCGATCGGCGCTATGTCCCCGCGTCAACCGGGCGTGTATCGGCCCCTTCAGCCCTGCCGATTTCATATAGGTGGCCAGCAGCTCGCGATCCGGCTCGTCCGCAAAGATTCGGGTGACAAACAGCGCCATCAGTCCGTCCAAGTCGTCGAGACGTTCCCGCAAGGGGGGCAACACCAGGCTGGCCGCCGGGTTGAGTCGGGCGTACAGATCGGCGCGAAACCGTTTCTCCCGGACAGCGGATTTCAAATCGGCATTGGTTGCGGCTACAAGCTTCACATCAAGGGGGCGCTGTTTGAGCTCACCCAGGCGGGTGAATGATCGCTCCTGCAAGCTGACCAGCAGCAGGCGCTGAATGTCGGGCGGAAGAGTGCCGATTTCGTCCAACAACAGGGTGCCCCCGCGGGCCTGCTCAAAACAACCCCGACGGTCGACGGCGCCACTGAACGCGCCGGGTACGGTGCCGAAAAGCTCGGCGGCCACCAGGTTCGGGGGAATCGCCGCCAGGTCGACCGTGACGAAGGGCCCCGCGCGACCGGTGGCCCGATGGATGACCTGTTTGGCCAGGGCGCTCTTGCCCGTACCCGGCTCGCCGTACAGCACCATGGGCAGTGAGGTGCGGGCCAGGTTCTCCGCGTCGCGGCGCAATTTGGCCAATCGCGACGATTGTCCCCAGAAATAGTCCCCCGGTTCATCCGCCTGCCGAGTCGTTTGGCGCGCCACCACCCGTTCGATCAACAGGCCCAGCGACCGCGCGTCAAAGGTGTCCGCTCCGGCGAGGGTGACAAATTCGTCCACTGCCAGCGCCTCGGCCGCCTCTTCGAAAGAGAGCTCGGCAGAAGAGGTCATCAGCACCACCGGGAGATCGGGATGGGCTTGCCTGAGCCGCCGTAGGATCTCGATACCCTGGAATTGCCGGCTGGTGGCCAAGTCGTGGCCTTTGGAGAGCAACAACCTCTCAGGGGGCAGATCGAACACCAGATCGAGCAACACCACATCGGTGTCCGGGTGCTTGGCCAGAGCCTGAACGGTTTCGGCCCAATCGTGGGCGTGGGTCAGCGCGCACCCGTCGCGATACGCGCATTCCCAACAGACCGTGTCGAGCTCACAGCGGGTGGCATAGGTGTAGGCCCGCAGCAGTGCGTGGGCCAGCTCGACATAGCGATCCCCATCATCGACGATGAGGACTTTGGGTTTTTTGCCCTGGATTGACACGAACACCGCTCTCCTCAAAAGCTGACCGGAGCAGTGTATCAATTTCAATCGCCATTGTCGCGGCGAGATGAACCGCATCGTCATCCCCGCGGCGCACCGCCGGCTCAATCTCGTCGATTTTCCTCAGCAGAACGCGGCATCTGTCGATCCACCTATCCGGTTTTTGCGCCTCGATCGGCGCGGCGAGCCGAGCGAACACGGCAGAGGCGGTGTGCTCCCCGTCGAGGTGGTAGAGATCCTTGATCAGCATCCGCAGCAAGGGGGCGGAGATCGGGGCGGCGCCGATGTTTCGCGCGGTCCGGCTGATGTACTTACCCACCGAATGAACCAGTGCGGCCAACTGTCGGCGGCGGTCGATTTCCCCCATCAACTCTGTTCCTTCCGCTAATCCAACGGTCGACTCAGACGTTCGATTTCAACCAGCCCCTTTTGTGCGCTGGCCCGAACAGCGGGAACGCGAGCCCGCTGGGCCCGCTCGAACAGGCGTCGGGCCCGTTCCAAATCACCGTCATCGAGCAGCCGCCAACCGAGCATGGCCCTCGCCTCGTTGATCCGCGGTGAGTTGGGATACCGCGTCAAGAACCGCTGCAGCGCTGTTTTCGCAGCGGATTGCCGGCCTCCGCGACCGTAGGCCACGGCCAACCAGAAACAGGCGTCCTCGGCCAGGGGATCCCCGTTGGCAGCGGACAAGGCGGCCCTGAAGTGACCGGCCGCCTGACGGTTGTCTCCCCGGCGCAGGGCGCGCCATCCCTGGCCAAAGGCGAGCTCGGCCGCGGTGGGTTGGCGCGCTACAGGCGGAGGAATAATCGGCTGTTCCCGTTGAATCTCTCGCGATGAAGGCAGCTCTTTCCACTTGGACCGTTTTGCGGGCGGTGCAGGTGTGGATGCGGGTTCCGCGGCCGGTTGGGTTGTACTCGGTTGGCGATCGGTCGATCGCACGCGCCGACGGGATCGCACTTCCGGTCGTGCCGGAGGGAGGGGGCGGTCCGCCTCGATTGCCACTTCGGGTTGTGGGATCGCGATATCCCGGTGCCACCGTTCCCCGGCTTCGAGCAGCACGGTCGCACGTCCCTCGGGACGCACCTCAACCGATCCCTCTGAAACCACCACTTCGATGAGTTCGTCCTGCTCCACGGTCAGATCGAATTCGGTTCCCCGAACCTCCACCTCTGCATCACCGGTGATGATGCGGAACCGCTCCTTGGTTTCCAAGACGTCAACTTTGACATTGATTTTGCCGGCAAACAGGCGAACGATCTCCTCGGGCTGGGGGGATTGATGGACGTACTTTGTCGGGCCGTACCCGCGCACCACCGCGCGGTGGGTCACGCTCTCGACCGGCGGAACGGCCGGCCGGATCATCGGCGTCGGCTCGCTTCCCGCGTAGAAAAACCAGGCGGTTAGCGCCATCGAGGCGGCAGTCAGCACAGCGGCGATCGGTAAGGTCAGCCGCTGTCTCATCGACCGCTTTGCCTGTGGAGCCAACGCCACGGCATGGCTCAGGATCGCATCGCGCACCGCTTCCCGTCTGGGGGCGGTCGGTGGAATATCTGCCAACTCCTCGCCCAGGGAGATCAACTGTTCTCTGGCCTGCCATTGGTCCGCGCAACGGGCGCAACCGTCGAGATGATCGAGCATCTTGACACTGGGGCCGAGCGTAAACTCCCGCTCGAGCTTTTGGGGTGATGGACATCTTCTACCCATCATCGCTCTCTCCTGATTCAATGATCGCGCACAATGTTTTACGCGCGTCGTGTAGGCGTCGCCACAGGGTACCCTGCCGGATGCCGAGCACCCGGGCCGTGTCCACCCCGGAGATGCCCTCCAGATCACACATCACAAATGCCACCCTCAGGTGTTCCGGCAGCGCCCTGATGCCGGCGGCGAGGCGGCTCAGTTTTACCTGCCGTTGGACAATGCGCAGGGGAGACTCCTGCGGCTGTGAGGGCAGGGCCGCGACCGCGTCTTTCAGGTGTCGTCGGCGAACCTCCCCGCGAATGTGGTGTCGCGCCACGTTCACAGCGATACCGAAGATCCACGATTTCACCGCTGCGTCACCGCGAAAGCGATGGGCGCTGCGATGGACCTCCAAAAAGGTCGACTGTACCAAATCGTCCAAATCCCACGCCCCCCTGCCGACCGTGCGGGAGATGAAGCGGTAGACCGCCTGATGGTGGCGGTCGAACAGGGCGCCCAGGGCGGCGGAGTCCCCCTTGCCACAGGCGGCCATCAGCGCTTCGTCAGACATCTCGGCCGGCTCACCGTCGATCCGACGCAACAATCGGAGCTTGCCCTTCATCACAAACTGAACCCCAGACCGATGAACGCCCGCGCAAAGCCACGGGGCTCCCCGGCGATCGCCCAGCCATCGTAGTCATACGGCTTGGTCTGGGCGAACAGCGATACGCCGACGGCGACACCGATCTCCAAGCGAAAATGGTCGCTGAACAAAAAGGCGAGGCAGAGGTGAGCGTCCAGGCGCAGTCCTCCGGCGTTTTCTATAGCGTGGGATTTGTGGTCAAACTCGTCATCATCCGGATCCTCTTCATCTTCCTCATCACCGGAATCGTCATTGTCATTGTCATCGTCATCGTCGTCATCATCAACATTTTCATCGTCGTCATCATCGTCGTCGTCCCCGTGGAAGGGGTCGTACACTTCGTAAGTGTCCCCGAAGGATCGGACCCAGCCCACCCCGACGCCCACACCGGGAGTGAACGAGACCCTCTCCCAACTGAGGGGAAAATCGACGATCAACAACAGATCCGCAGCGATTCGCCGCGTGCCCACTCGACCGGTCTCCCCGTTAATTGCCGGATCATAGGCCAGGCGCGCCTGGGCGCCCACACAAACCGGATCTGCGCGCACACAGCCGGACAGGTGTCCGCCGAACCACATCGATCCGTCAAATCCCGAGGAGATATCACCGGCAGCGCGCAGGTCGACCAACCGCGTTAAAGCTGCCGGCGCTGCGCTGACGACGGGACCGGCCGGTTCGGGTGGAGGCGGTGTAGCCGTTGTCTCGGTGCGGGACAGGGCCAACAGGGGGTGGCTGATATCCCGCCGGGCCCACGATTCGATCAGGGTTGCCGCGGCCGCGGTATCGGTGACCACCCGTTCGCTGATGCGCCCGTCCCAATCCTCGATTTGCACCGCTATCTCTCTCTCCTGTTGCGTTACGTGTGCTCTGACTGCCGGGCAGCCCGCAGCGGCAGTGGTGGCAATTTGGCGGCTCAACAAGTCGACTTCGAGTCGGGTCACCAACTCGTTTTCACCGCTGAGCACCGCTGCGGGCTGACACCTTGTGGCCATCACTACCCTTTCGCCCCAAGCGAGGACGGACAGAAAACAGAGCAGCAGGGGGGTCAGTCGATGTCGAGAAATGATATCGCGGTGAAAGAGAGGATCAGGTGAGGTGGTGCGCGGTCTGTTCGTCATTCTCCTCTTATTGTACCGGTGATTCTACTGGTTGTCCGAGCAATCTCGGTAGTGTTCCTCAACCATCGTATCCTGATCGAAATTCACGAGCACGCTGTCGATGACAAAGGAGCTGACAGCCAGCTCTGAGATCAACCCGCGAAGTGTCGACCTGTTTTCATCACATTCGTCATCTTCGCCAATCGTATCATCATCATCGTCGTCGCAATCATCATCGTTGTCGTCGTTGTCGTCATTGTCATCATCGTCATCATCATCGTCGCAGTCATCGTTATCGTCGTTATCATCATTATCGTCGTCATTGTCGTCATCATCGTCATCATCGTCGCAATCATCATCGTTATCATCGTTATCGTCGTCATTATCATCATCATCATCATCGTCATCGTCGTCGCAGTCGTCGTTATCATCGTTATCATCGTCGTCATCATCGTCATCGCAGTCATCGTCATTGTTGTCGTCGTTATCATCGTCATCATCGTCGTCGTCGTCGCAGTCGTCATTATCATCATTGTCATCATCATCGTCGTCTTCATTGCAGTCGTCATCCTGGTTGTCGCCGTCAGGGTCTTCGTCCTGGCAGAGGTAGATGATGATATCCGTGGCGTACAACGAACTGTCTTCTTGCTGTTCGGCGGTCACCTTGGCCTGTTGCCCATCGGCCAACGCATCGGTTGGATCGGTTGATTCCGAACAGCCGAAGATCACGGTGAGCACGATCAACGTCACTGCGACGAGACCAATTTTGAACATTGCTGTGGCTTTCATGGTTTCCTCCAAATCGATTTCGAATCCGGGCCCGTTGTGAGCCTGATGCAACCTCTTATTAGTAGGTGCCCGGCTGGAGGAAAGCCTTCGCGTATTTGTGTAAAAAAAGAAAAGGGTAATTAAATCAATGGGTTATTGTGTGAAAAAAATGGAAAAAATGAATTATTTTAAATCGTATTCCTTGATTTTGTCGTACAGGGTGCGCAATCCGATGCCCAACTGTGCGGCGGCTTTTTTGCGGTGACCATTGACTGTTGCCAAAGCCCGCTTGATCGCTTCCCGCTCGATCGCCTTGAGGGTGCCGTCGAGCACCGGTGCCGAATTGGCATTGGGGGGACGGTTCAAGATCAACCCGTCAGCCTCAATCGCATCGCCGTTGGACAGAATGGCCGCCCGCTCCAACGCGTTGGAGAGCTCACGGACGTTTCCGGGCCAGGGATAGGACAGCAGGCGCTCCTGTGCCGCCTCACCGATCGTCAAATTGGGCCGACCCAGCTGGTGGCTGATCTTGGTCAGCAGATGCTGGGCCAGGGGAATGATGTCTCCGGGGCGGTCGCATAATCTGGGCAACCCAATCGGAAACACGGCCAGTCGGTGGTAGAGGTCCTCGCGAAAGGTGCCCCGGGCGATCTCCTGTTCCAAATCCCGATTGGTCGCCGCGATCAGGCGCACGTCCACCTCGATTGTGCGGGAGCCGCCGACCCGTTCGAAGCTGCGCTCCTGCAGCACGCGAAGTAACTTGGCCTGCAGGGGCAGTGGGATTTCGGATATCTCGTCCAAGAACAGAGTGCCCCCGTCAGCCAGCTCGAACCTCCCGCGCCGCCGATCAGTGGCCCCGGTAAAGGCACCCCGCTCGTGGCCGAACATCTCGCTCTCCACCAGCTCGGCCGAGACCGCGGCGCAATTGACCGCGATAAACGGGGCACTGTTGCGCTTGCTCTGGCGGTGGATCATCCGGGCCGCGACCTCCTTGCCCGTGCCGCTCTGGCCCTGGAGCAGCACTGTGGTGTTGGTCAGCGCGACCCTGGACAGTTGCTCGACGATGGGTCTCATTGCCGGATCGGTGGCCACCATCACCCCGTTTTCATCGCCCCGTCCCTGCTGTCCCTGTTCCCGGAGTCGCCGGCGCTCCAGCGCCCGATCGACGATCAGACACAACTCCTCCGGGCCGCTCAACGGCTTGCGCAAGTAGTCGAACGCCCCCAACCGCATCGCCTCGACCGCGCTGTCCACAGTGCCGTAGGCGGTGAGCACGATCACCTCCATCTCGGGGATCAGCTCCTTTGCCTGGCGCAGCAGGGTCATCCCGTCCAGCTCGGGCATCTTCAAATCGGTGAGCATCAGGTGGAAGCTCTGCTGATCGAGCAATTGTCTCGCTTGACGACCGTCCACGGCCAGGGTCACGGTGAGCCCTTCATCCTGCAGGATTTCGGCGATGAACGAACGGATCCCCTCTTCGTCATCGACAACCAGTACTCTTCCCTTCATCAATCCGTGGTCCTTCCAGCTGCAATCACAATGCGAAACACAGCACCTCCCCGGGGATGGTTGGCAGCGGTAATCGTCCCCCCATGTCCTTCGATGATACGTTGAGTGACCGACAAACCCAAGCCGGTCCCCTTGGTTTGCCGGGTGAAAAACGGTTCGAACACCCGGTGTTCGTCTCCCGGAGCGATACCCCCGCCCCGATCGGTGATCTCGATGGACAACGTGTTGTCTTGCGTCCTGATGACCAGATCAATCGGTTCGCTCCTGGGAGAGGCCCGGCGGGCGTTGTGGAGCAGATTGATCAGGGCCTGCTCCATTTTCAACTGGTCCAGTGGCCAGGGCCCAACGGTGTCGTCCAGTTGCAGGGCTACCGGTTCGGCGCCGGATTTTTCGATCGCCGAGCGGGCCAGTGTGGGGAGATCGACCGGCGCAAGGTCGAACCGACCGGTCTTGGCAAAATCGAGCACCTGCTCGGTCAACGCCTCGAGCCGTTTGACCTCCCGATCGACGGTTTCGACGCTGTTGCGTCCAGGATGGTCTTCGGCGTACTTGCGCATCAGCAGCTGGGCATGGCCTTTTAGTGAAGCGATTGGATTGCGCAGCTCATGCCCCAGCACTGCCGACATCTGGCCCAGGGTCTTGAGTTGTTGATCCTTGGCCAACTGTGCGGCGATGCGGTCCGACCGCCTCGAGAGGCGCCAGAAAACAATCGCTGCCACGCCGAGGATCAACGCCGCGAGCAAGCTGGTGATTAGGTAGATCAATGCCCGAGACATGATGGTTCGCGCCACCGGAGGCTCCACATCCAGCACCACGAACAGGCGCCGCTCGCCGATCCAGTGATGCTGCCGACAGTGTTTGCGATGACGCCCCGTACAGCGCGGGGGGGTGAAGACCACCCTTGTCTGCCAGGGTTGCTCGAGTGGTTGGAGCTCGACTCGAGGGCCCATCCTGGTTCGGGGAGGCCGTGGGGTGAGTGGGGCGACCGGTTTTCCTGAGGCGAGCAGCTCGGTGCCCTGCAGATCGAAAACACCTAGAAACCGCAAGCCCTGATCCCCCATCTCCTCAATCGCCCATTGGGCCACCTCCTGGGGACCGGAAGGGGCACGCCAAAGATCCCGCTTCACAGCGTGAAAGATGACCCTCGCCGACGCGCGGGCGGTCTCCTCGGCGTTGTTCGAGGCGCTTAAATACCCGGCGATGCTGGTGATCACCAATACGGCGTTCATGATCAAGGCGGTGATGATCAAACTGAGACGGGTGATGAATGTGGACGTCTTGAGCACACTCACCCCCGGAGGGAAGCGGGGCGTTTGATGCCGTTGTCCGTCGATGGTGTCGTCAAGCGCTTACCAGTGGCCCTTGCCGTGCCCGCGACCGCGTCCCGGACATCCCTTGCCGTTGCCCTTTTTGGCCTCTCTGAAGGTTTTTCGTTGCTCCTTGGTCAGCACTCGGAGCATGTCGAGCTTGAATTGAATTTTCCGCTCGCGCAACTGGTCACGCAGGGGATCCATCCGGCGTTGCAGGTCGAGGATGGCGGTCTCATCGGGCAGATCCTCGGCCCAGAGGGTGTGGAGCTGTTCTCGCAACCCGTTGAGCTGCTCGCGAGTTGCCTTGGTTTCCTCCTTCATCTCGGCTCGCAGTGTTTTGATTTCCTCCTTTTGTTTGGCGTTCAAGCCCAGTTTTTCCATCATTTTTGGACACATCATGTGCCCGTGCTTGCCGTGTCCGTGCCTGCCGGGGCCGGCGTAGACAGTGGTGGCGCCGAGAACGGCGATCAGTCCGACCAGGGTGCTAATCAATAAAGTGCGTTGCATGTTGCGTCTCCTTCAACAGTGGTAGCGCGATGTGCGCTCGGTTTGACCTGCTATTCAACAAGAGTCGTGCCAAAAAAATAGCCCTGTCGGTGGTGTGAAGGAATCTCCTTTTATTCCGATAAGATACAATAACCGGGGTCAGCGTAGGAGGCCAGTGGAAACTAGGCCGGTCAAAAAAAATGCGAATTCTGCAGGCCGAACGGCTGCAAAATCGGCACCTGCGGCCCGGGTCGATTTGATGGGGTCATCCTAGAAGACATCCGTCAACAATCTGCTATAACTGTACTATAACCGATTAGTTGCGTATGGTGCTTGTACGGTTGTTCGAGGAGCTATCTTGGAGAAATTCTGTCCGATCTGTCGCCTGCAATACACCGGCGATCAGGAAACCTGTCCCGTCGATGGGATGCGCCTGTTTCGCAAAGAAGATCCCCTGGTGGGGCGCTTGCTCAACGGGCGATATCGCGTGATGGAGAAACTGAGCGCCGGGGGCATGGGGGCGGTGTACAAGGTGGTTGAGGCGCACACCGGGCAGGTGTACGCGATGAAGCTGCTCGCGCCGAAATTCGCCGGTGATCGGACCCAGCGGGAGCGGTTTTTCCGGGAGGCTCGAGCGGCCCGGCAAATCGACCATGACAACGTCATTCGGGTCAAGGAGGTCGATGAGACCGCAGATGGTCTGATCGTGATGGTGATGGAGTATCTCTCCGGCCCCACCCTGGCCCAGCTGATCGCCACCGGGCCCCTGTCGCCCAAGCGTACGGTGCGCATCGGGATCCAGCTCGCACGGGGCTTGGCCCGGGCCCACGATCTGGGGGTGATCCATCGGGATATCAAGCCGGAGAACGTGATGTTCACCTCGCGCAAGAGCCGGTCCGATAATATCAAGCTGCTCGATTTCGGGCTGGCCAGTATCAAGGGGGACGAGCGCATCACCTCCACCGGCCAGATTTTCGGCACCCCGGAGTACATTTCCCCTGAGCAGGCGAGCGGAAAACCGACCGATCACAGTTCGGATTTGTATGCCCTGGGTGTCGTGTTGTACGAGATGGTGACCGGACGGCTGCCCTTTACCGGTTCGGCCAAGCAGGTGATGTTGGCCCATGTGAGAACCCAACCCGTCGCACCGAAGACGGTCAACCCCCAGTGGGGAATACCGCCGGAGCTGGACCGGGCGATCCTCCATCTGCTGCAGAAAAACAAACGGGATCGCTTCTCCGACGCCCATCACCTGATTGAGGATCTCGCGGCAATCGACCAGCAGCTCAACCGCCATGGGGGATCGACCGTGCGACCCGGACGCCCGCTCTCGTCCTCTCCTTCCGGTGGGTTCAGCGACCAGTTGAGCGCTCGTCTGATCGATCCGTACAAGGCGCGAATCCTCAAAATCAACGAGGCTTGTGCCGAGCTGCCGGACCGGTTGTTGCCGGTCTGGCTCAATGACTGTTTCAAGAAGATCGCCGAGCTGACCAAGGAGGCGGATCAGCTCAACCGGTTGCTGCAGATCGACGCCCACAAGCGATTGCGCATCGACGAAGATCGCGCGGAACACCAACATCTGCTGGGCCAGCATGTGGACGAGGCCGCCGCAGAGGAGTCACGGCTCAAACGGGAGATCGGCATTGCGCGCCACCAGCTCGCCGCCCTCGACTCGGCGCTGTCGTCGCTGAGGTTGAAACGCGAAGAGGTGGATCCCGCGCTGGTCGAACGCCGTCGAACGGTACAACAGGCGATTGACCAGACCGCCCTGCTGCTCGATGATGTCACTTATCAACTGGACCAGTACCGCGGTCGGATCGGCGCCCTTACCGCCGTCCATGATTTCGATATTCGACAGACCAAAATTGAATCAGCGTCGACCACCGCCCGGTTCGAGGAGATTCTGGTGGAATTCGATCAACTGACCGACCGCATTGAACGATACCTAGCGTCGGTTCGGGGGCGCAGTTGAGCGGCCAGGCCAAACTGCGGTTCATTTGTCTACTCGGTTTGCCCCTTTGGCTGGCCGGCGGATGTCTTCCGTGGGCCTCGCTGTTGCCGTACATGTCCGGCTCGATCAACCAAGTGACCAACGGATTGTTGATCCACGGCGGGACGTTGCCCCCTGTGGGGGAGAACTTTCGCGTCTACAACCAGCGCAACCGGCGCGCCGGCGTTCCGCCTCTGATAGAGCTCGTGCAGAATGTGTCCACTCGGGTGGCCAGTGATCATCCCCGGTCGCGGTTGCTGGTCGGCGATCTCAGTGCGCCCGGCGGCGGTCGGATCAGTGATCACCGGTCCCATCGAACCGGCCGGGATGTGGATTTTGCTTTTTTTGCCACCGATCCGGCGGGGCGGGAGATTCCCGGTTATCCGCTGGTGGCCTTTGATCGATTCGGGGTCGGCGTGCGGGAAGGACGAACCGTGGTGTTCGATGATCAGCGAAACTGGCGCGTGGTTGAGGCCCTGCTCACCGATGAGACGGCAAGCGTCCAGTGGATCTTCATCAGCAATGGGTTGAAGGCGCGACTCCTCCACTGGGCGCTCAGCCATCAACGGAATCTCGAGACGATCAGGCGCGCCGCGTCGGTGCTCAGGCAACCCACCGATTCGTCGCCCCACGACGATCATTTTCACGTCCGGATCTACTGCCCGTCGACCGCCGGCGTGAGTCACTGCGTGGACGGCCCCCCTTTCTGGCCCTGGGTTGAACGGCGCCGCGACGGGGAGCCCGAACTGACCGATGAGCAGTATACCGAGCTGGCCATCGGCGGTTGGTAGTCGGCGACGGAGTGTGTTGATAGGGGAATGTTGCGGTCTATTGCGCCGGTGACTGCCCACAACGGCGAAGCCCTCTTCGCGCCAGGTCGTTCTCCGGTGATGCGGGCCAGCGGAGTTTCAACTGCCGGTAGTCTTCCCGCGCGCCGGGGCAGTCACCTAGTTTGACCTTAGCGTCCCCCCGCTTGCGCAGGGCCTCGGCGCCGGCGTAGCCGCTGGGATGTGCCCTGAAGTAGTCATCGGCTGCCTTTTTGACTTCTGCCGGACGACGTAGGGCCACCAGCGCGCGCAGTTTGCCCACGCGAGCTTCCTGGGCCAAGAATCCCTGTGGCGCCCGGGCGAGATACCGTTCGAATCGGGAGAGCGCTGCGGCGGGTTGTTTGATCTCGGTCAATTCCAGATGACCTAGGGAGACCGTGGCGTTGAGCGCTGCCGAGCTGTTGGGATAGGTCCGGATCAGCTGGCTGTAGGTTTGGGCCGCAGTGGCGTAGTCTCCTGCTCGCCGCTGTTCGGTAGCCTGTGAAAACAGGGCGTCCACGGCTGGTGAGGGGTTCTTTTCGTCGGTTTCATCAGTGGTATCCGGATCCGCTGCCAGTCGACGTACGGTCGGAGGATTGGGAGAGCTCGGTCGTCTGGTCGTGGTGCGTGGTTCTGATGATATAAAATTTGCACTGAATATGTCATTAACTATTTTTAATTTATATTTTTTAATAATGCATATGGTATAGTGCAGTAATTTGTTACCGTGGAATAAA
>JANQET010000359.1 GCA_028278265.1 Myxococcota bacterium | reverse complement strand
GAGACACTTGCTCGTCCTCTCGATCGTGATCAATTCTGCAAAAATGTGCTCATTACGAAAGGAGAGGGAGTCCTTAAAAATGGCGAAACTCTAGCCTAGCTACCCGGTAATAATTTCAAAAGATTACGTGTAGGGGTAGCCCTCGCGGCTACCCGTGAAATCGAACATCGCCGTTGCTTCTCAGGCATCGATCGTTTCGGTTTGACGGTTTTCTCGAAGGTGACTAGGCTTGGTCGAACTTCTATGGTGAAGTGATCTGTCGAGTTCGTGCGCGAGGTTTTTGATGAACGGTCTGTTGTCCCTCTCACCCATCGTTTTGGCGTTGACCATGGCGTTTATCACCAAGGATGCGATTTTCGCGTTGCTGGTCGGCTGCATTGTGGGCGTTGTGATCGCAGGGTCGGATCCGGCCACAGGGCTGGTGGACCTGTTCAAGAATGCGTTGGGCACTCCGGATTTCATCTGGGTGATGATGATCGTGGTGGTCGTGGGGGTGATGATCGCTCTTTATTTGCGCTCCGGTGTGATCGCTGCTTTTGGTGACTGGGCCCAGCCGCGAATCAGCACACCGCGGCGAGCCACCGGGTTCAGTTGGACGGTGGGGCTGTTTGTTTTCTTTAGTGACTACTTCAGTCCAATTTTTGTCGGCTCCATTGCCCGGCCGCTGACCGATCGCCATCGGGTCTCCCGGGAGATGCTGGCCTATCTGTTGGATTCGGGGAGCGCACCCATCTGCACGCTGATCCCGTTGAGCGGATGGGCGGTCTACATCGCCGGACTGCTGCAGGGATACGGGCCGGTGCAATCGGTTGATGACGGAACGGCGCTGTTCATCCGGGCCATCCCCTACAATTTTTACGGCTGGCTGGCCCTGATTTTGGCGGGCCTGTTCGCCTTTGGACTGTTGCCCCATTTCGGGCCGATGCGCCGGGCCGAGCGGCGTGCGCGAGAGTTGGGTAAGGTATATCGCGACGGGGCCACTCCCCTGGCCGGGAAAGAGATGGATGGTATATCCCCGCGCCACGGTGCTCGAGCCAATCTGGTGTTGTTTCTCTTTCTGCCGGTTCTCATCGTACTGGTCGTGGCGATCTCCAGCTTTTGGATTACCGGGAAGACGAAAACCCTGACCGCTTTTTTCGCCGCGCTCGTTTACCAGAGCATCGCCATGGCAATCGGTAGGCACTTTCGAGATGTACGCGATGCGGTGGACGTGGCGATGAGTGGCATCAAAGCGGTGCTGCCGGCGCTGGTGATCCTCGCCCTGGCCTACAGTATTGCCGCCATCTCCAAAACATTGGGAGCCGACGACTTCATCGTTTCGATGACCGCGGGATGGATGACAGCGGGGTTGCTCCCCTTGATCACCTTTGTGACCGGTGCGGTGATATCCTTCTTCACCGGTACCTCCTGGGGGGCCTATGCCATCCTGACCCCGATGGTGCTGCCCACCGCGGTGGCACTGGCCGGCGGCACGGTGGACGGTGTCGTTCCGGTGACAGTCGGGGCGTTGGTCGGCGGCGCATTGTTCGGGGATCACTGCTCGCCCATCTCTGACACCACCTGCCTGTCATCGTTCGGCGCGGCGGCGGATCACATGGACCACGTCACGACCCAGCTGCCCTATGCCTTGACCGCGGCCGCGTTGTCTGCGATCGCTTTTCTCGCGTTGGGGTATGGCCTGATGTGATGATCACCCCGGCAGCGGAGGGTATCTGATGAGCACGAAAAAAGTGTTGCTCTTGGGCGTGGGGGCGCAGGGCAAAGCCGCTCTCTACGATCTCGTTCACCAGCCGGCGATCGGCTCAATCGTCGCCGTCGACACCTCCCCCTCTCTCGGGCAGACGGTGCAGTTGTATCCACAGGAGAGGGTGCGCGGGAGGCCTATCGACGTGCGCGATCTCGATGCTGTTTCTTCCCTGATCGAGGGAGTCGATCTGGTGGTCGATGCCCTGCCGTCGGTTCTTTCCCCGCCGCTCGTCGAGATGGCCGCCGAGCGGGGTGTCAGCCTGGTGAACAGCATGTACCTGATCAACCCCTCGGAACAGGAATCCCGGGAGATCCGCCGGTTACAGGATCGGGTCCGATCGATTGATGCGACGGCGAAACGAACCGGCGCGATCATTCTCAGCGAGTTCGGTTTGGATCCGGGAATCGATATCGCCATCGGCGCCCAAGCGCTCGCCGAATTCGATGAGCCGGTGGTATTCAATTCCTACGGCGCCGGCCTGCCGCTTGATCAGGCCAGCGACAACCCGCTGCGCTACAAGTTCTCCTGGTCGCCCCTCGGTGTGATGCGGGCCTACCGGCGCCCGGCTCGGCGGATCTCAGGGGGACGCGAGGTTTCGATCCGGGCGGACGAGATTTTCGTCCCCCGCAACATCCACCAGATCGAGCTGCCCGAGCTCGGACCATTGGAGTGCCACCTCAATGGCGACGCGGTGCATTACGCCGAGCTGTTCGGCATCCGGGCGGTAGTTCGGGAGATGGGGCGCTACACCTGCCGATATCCCGGAAATGCGGCCTTTTGGAACACCCTGATCAAGTGTGGGTTTCTCGATGAGGACCGGATCAAAGTGGGGCAGGCCGACGTGGTGCCCCTCGCGTTCACCACCGCGCTGCTCGAGGCCCAAGACCAGTTTCACTATCAGCAGGACGAGCGGGATGTGGCGATGGTCCGGGCCGACGTTCGCGGGCTCGTGGGGGGACGGCGCCGGCGGGTGGTCTACCAACTCGTGGACACCCGCGATCTAGTGACCGGCTTCACCGCGATGCAGCGAACGGTGGGTTTTACTCTCGGCCTGGGGGCGCAGCTGATCCTCGAACGGCAGCTGACCGGCAACGGGGTGCTCGGGCCCATCGACGTCCCCTTCGAACTGTTTCGCCAGGCGCTCGACCGCCGGGGAATTCGCATCACGCGACAGGCGTTCGAGGATGAGTCCTGAGGTGTTCGAAATTGTCTTTCCCCTCTGGATTCGGGCGTTCCTTACGACCCTGGCGATAGAGGTGCCCATTTTTGTCCTTGTCGCCAGATGGAAAAATGAGCCGATGCGCCGGGCGGCCCTGTGGAGACTGGCCCTGGCCGGAGTGGTGGGCACCTGCTTCACCCATCCCCTGTTGTGGTTTGTCTGGCCCAAGGTAGTTCACGAGTACTGGGCCTACATCGTCAGCGGTGAGCTGCTCATCGCGATCATCGAATCGTTCACCTTTTTTGCCATCGCCCGGCCGATCAAGCTGACCCGCGCGATCGCCGCTTCGTATATCGCCAACGCCATCAGTTTTTTCGGCGACTTGCTCCTGCGATTACTCGGTCTGTAGGGATCAATAAGGCTCGAGCCGGGGTTCGGTGGTGAGCGTCCGGGGATCGTCTGTCGGCGCTTCCAGTCTGGGAATGGTCGGCTTGTCTCGCCTGGTAGGTGGCATAGGCCGGGGAGCGGCGGTTTCAGGAGACAGCCGCGGTCGTCGCTTGGTCGGCATCCCCTGGGGAAACCGGGCGAATTGGGCCAACTGATCCAGATCTTCTCGCGCCACTTCGACTTCGTTGGTCAAGGCGGCGTAGATCGTCGCGGGCAATCCGGTGAGCAGCCAGATCGGGGCCGAGACCGTCAAAACCCAACCGTGGCTGAGCGTCGAACCCAAGCCCACTCCGCTCCACAGGCCGACGCCGGCCACGCTGGTGGTCTCTTTGAAGACGACGACAACCTGTTCGATTTGAGTCCGCTCAATGGAGACCATCGGTTCCACCGGGGGCAATATTCTGACGAACTCTTCGGTGACTGCCAACAGCTCACCTTTGTGTTCGGTCCCGTCCACCGAGTGCACCACTACGGGGAAGCCGTGCACCGGGACGTCCGCCACGCCCAGCTCGTCATTGACGATGCTGCTGGCGTCCCTGCTGCGATCGAGACTCTGACGGGTCGTACACCCGCACAGGGCAACCCCGAGTGACATCCACAACGCGATTGTTCGGGGAAATCGGCTCATCGCTCGAATCGGCTGTTCCAAAATACCGCCTCCATGTCCGCCTCGATTTTTTTGTACACCGGTGCCAACCGTCTCAGCGCCTCCTCCGGTTCGAGCAGCGTCTGTGCTGCCAGATCCCCATCCTGCTCTGACAGCCACTGCTCGCGAATCCACTCGTAGTAAAAGCCGGTCGATTCCAAGAACAGCTCCACCTCCCCTTCGGGAGCTTTGAAGACCAAGGTGTAGGCGTCCCCGGGATAGGTCATCAGGTGGCGCTCGGGATCCGTGAGGGCGGCCAGCGCGTCCGGATCGGCGCGACCCTCCCGGCGTACCAGCTGCACCGGGTGGCGGGTGGCTTGCAGCGGCGGACCCAGTTGAGCCAGCGCCGCGAAGTCCAATTTCCAATACCCCCGAGTCAGGAGTAGGCGAATCCGAACCGGCCCTTCCGCCAGGTCCGGGGGCAGGTGAATCAATTGGATCTCTTTGGCAATGGGACCCAATTCGTCGAACGCGCCGGCTTCGACCCAGCCACGGTTTTGGGTCAGTACCGATACGACAACCTTCGAGAGCAGGGCATCCCATTGATCCAACAAGCGCCGCTCCTCTGCGCCACCGGATTCGAGTTGGATCAGCCAATCGTCGGCCGCGATGCCCATGTAGGCCAGCGTTTGGTAGAACAGGAATGTGTTCATCAAACTGTTGCGCCCGCCGACAATCAGTCCCCTTGTGCCATCGACCGCGGGAAAGCGGAGCTCGATGGTCTCCTTGGTGGCCAGGTTCCGGGCGTCTGCGCTCGATTGATATTCCTCCTCATCCATCGCCGCGAGAAGGTGTCGGCACTCCCCTGTCTGCGAACGGCACGAGATCGCGGAGAGCTCCTTTCGGGCCGGGTAGTAGCCATCCGGAGCGCGGTACACCCTGTTGCCGTCGGGTCGGGGCACGCTGAGCACGGAAACCCCTCTAACCGCGTGGGTCTCCAGGGCATCGTTGGTCATCAGGATCTCCAGCTGCTCGCCCGTCGCCGGTGCGGCGCCGTAGAGGGGATCCACGTCGGTTTTTTCCAGAGCCCGGGCCACCGAGCTGGAGAATCCTTCGGCCTGGAGCGACAGGCCGGTACCATCGTCGACGTAAAATGTCGGACACGATCCGAAACAGGCCTTGGGATTGGACAGACAGACGGCCGTGGTGATCAACGACGCTCCGGTCACCACGCCGAGCACGGCCAGATGGGTCTCGGCAACGCTCTGGGGATCGTTGGTCTCCAACAATACAATATCGGTGTAAGCGACCCGAATCTTCCCCTTGGACACCGGATTGCGGTCCAGGTCGTAGTGAATGCCTCTGCCGGTCAGCATTTGGGTCGCTTTGTCCAACTGCCAATCCTCGAACACCACCACCGCCCCGTCAAACGTATGGCACTTGAGAAACCGCGTCTCCGGATCGATGTCGCCGTACTCGGTCGGCTTGAGGAACCGTGCCTTCCAGACAGTGGTACATCCCACAACCGTGAAAACAACTGAGCACAGAACAGTGATGCGAAAAAAAAACGAGGGCGATCTAATAAGGTGAGCCATTGTATCAACCTCTCTAGTGAATGGATCAACTGTACACCAAGATGGGTCCCGGGCCAATCGGGCGGGCGAATCCCGTTGGCACCGACTGAGCGGGCGTGTTAGATCCAAACCAGGGTTAACCATCGAACAACCGGCGGTGATGCGCTTTCGCCGGGGGTCGGCACGTGGAGTGATACATGAGTAAACGCACATTGGCGGCACTGGTCTTCGTGACGCTGAGTCTCGCCTGTATCGTGCAGGCGCTGAGCTACTACGGCTCACTGCCGGAAAAGGTGGCGCTGCACTTCGGCCTCTCCGGGCAAGCGGACGGTTGGGGAAGCAGGGCAGATCTGTTGATTTTGCATCTGGTCGCCGTTGCGGTCACGGTGGCCAGCTTTTTGGGGTTAGGGTTGGCCCTGCCGCGATTGCCGGATTGGATGATCAATCTGCCCAACAAGGAGGTTTGGCTCACTCCCGAGCGTCGTCCGCAGACCATCGAATATCTCGCCACCTCTCTTTTGTGGCTCGGTTCATTGACCCAACTGCTGCTGCTCGATCTGTTCTACCAGACCTATCTGGTTCAACTCGGCCAGGCCTCCCGGCTGGAACACGCCTGGCTCAGCATGGCGGTATACCTCGTTGCAATCACCATTTGGATCACGCGGCTGATGGCCCGGTTCAAAAAGGGTGAGTCCACCCCAGCATAGCGATCGGCCATTCAAGCGCCATATCCGATTGCTGGCGCGCTTTTTGCACAAATATGAGGTTGTTGATCGCTGGCGATGAGCGGCGGCGATGGCGGAGCGGGTACGGCTTCCGGTGGTTCTCGAGGCCCACCGGAAAAGGAGTTCGGGCATGTCCCCTTTCAGGAAACCGGCGCTGGTCGGCAGTTTGCTATGGCTTTGCATCTTCGGCTGCGATCCGATGGATGTCTCTTCGGCGGGCACCATCACCATTGATGGATCGATCGATACGGTCGAGTTCCACTCCCTTTGTGTGGTGACCATGGCTGAAACTGCGTTTGATCCGGATGTCTTGTACAATGAGCAGACCGTGACCACCAGTGAGTTGAAGGTATCCCTCGCAGAGATCAGTTTTCCCTATGACTACGAAACGGACTCATCCATCGGCGTGTCCGAATCCAAACCGTTCCGCGCCGTGGCCTGGCTCGACCGGGCATCGGCAGACACGGCGTTCTCCGATTTGACGCTGGACGCCGATGAGCCCTATGGCGTCGCCGAATTCAGTTCCCTCAAGTGCGGCGGGTGGTCGGCGGACGAGGATCGGTGTGGCCTGACCACCGGAGTGGACATCGTGATCGACCAAATCCGTTCCGACTGAGGTCCGCGACAGGCTCTGCAATCGGTGTTTTAAACAGTTCAATCGGTCGCTGAACTGTACACTGCACTGTTGCCGGCACCCGCCTCGATTCGAGCCTGCCCGCGTTGTCAAGCGACTCGGAACCGGATACTGTGGGCCACCAAAAATTTTTCCACGAGCCCAAGGCGAAGCGAGGGAGATCGATGCTGGAGGCCTTTTTAGACGGCGCGGTGTTTTTCAACGACAAGATTCTCTGGGGACCGTGGACCATGGTGTTCATCGCCGGCACGGCGGTTTATTTTACCGCGATCTCCCGGTTTTTTCAGGTTCGCAAGATCGGGTTCATCTTTCGCCACTCCTTCGGCCGAATCTTCGAACGGGCCTCGATTAAACAGCAGGGCCGGATGTCCCCCTTTCAGGCGGTGGCCACTGCATTGGGGGGTACGGTGGGCACCGGCAATCTGGCCGGAGTGGCCACGGCCCTCTCCATCGGCGGCCCCGGGGCGATCTTCTGGATGTGGCTGATGGCCCTTTTGGGCATGATGCTCAAGACGGCGGAGATCACCCTGGCGGTACACTACCGTGATGTGGACGATCGGGGACACCTCCGCGGCGGCCCGATGTACTACATTCGCCGGGGGTTGGGCTGGAACAAGCTGGTCTACGTCTTTTGCATCGGCGTGTTTCTCAATGCGTTTTTGGGTGCGGCGATCATTCAACCCCATACGGTCGGCCGGGCCTTCGTCGAGATCGGGTTCGAGTTCTACAGCCCCGGGCTTGACCCGTACATCGTCGCCGGGCTGATGTCGCTGATCACCGGCGCGGTCGTCATCGGTGGCGTGCGGCGCATCGGCAGTTTCTGTTCCGCCTTGGTGCCGTTGATGTCTCTGACCTACCTCTTGGCCGGTGTCGTGATCTTCGCCTTCAATGCCGAGCAGATCCCCCAGGTGTTCGCGATGGTGTTTCGCCATGCGTTTGTCCAGTCCTCTCCGGAGATGACCGCGGTCTTCGGCGGTGCTGCCGGGGTGGCCGTGATCAAGGGGATTCAGCAGGGGATGAGCAAGGGCATGTACTCCAATGAGGCGGGGCAGGGGACCGCGCCGATGGCCCACGCCACCGCGGATACGGCCCACCCGTTCGAGCAGGGGATCTGGGGTTCGTTCGAGGTGTTCGTCGATACGATCGTGATCTGCACCATCACCGCCTTTGCCATCTTGTCCACCGGCGTGATGGCCGGTGGCGAAACCGGGATCGAGCTGTTGATCCAAGCGTTTTCCTCGGTCTTTTCCCAGCAGATGGCCCAGGTGGTGATTTTCTTTTGCGTGCTCACTTTCTGTCTCTCCACTCAAATCGGCTTTTATGTCTACTACGAAACCGCGACGATAAACCTGTTCGGTCACCGGGCGGTCCGACTGTTCAAATGGCTCTACCTGGTCCCGGGCGTGGTGTTCGCCGGTGTCGGCGCCGGTGAGATGGTCAACAAGCTGTGGTCCTTTGCCTCGATTACCGCGGCGCTCTGTGCCATCCCCAACCTGGTCGCCGTGTTGGCACTGAGCCGGGTGTTCAAGAAACTGATGGATGATTATTTGACCGGGCGCCACAAGTACGCGACCAGAGCGTGATCGAACGGTTGGCCTCTTTTGCGATGGGCTCGGAGTCGATTCCATTGTAGGCTCGTCGAGAACCGCGGTGTGGAGATGAAGGAAGACGATCGCATTTATTCCGGAGCGACCCCCGAGCAAGTGGCGGAGGCGCTGCGTCCCCTGGTCGACTTTGTCGATGAGGGAATACCGTTGGATGAGCTCGCCAACCGGCTGGAGCAACGGCTGGTGCCCCACTTGATGCGCTACGACAGCCCCTGTTTTCAGTCGATGTTCAACGCGTTCCCCGAGCCCGGGGCAAAGCTCGGCGCTCGGCTGGCCCTCGACTGGAATCAGGGGGTGACCAATTGGCAGGTCTCCCCCGGAGGTTCGGTGTTGGAGGAGCTCTGTATGGAGGCGCTGTGTCGGCTGTTTGAGTTTGAACCGGGTGCCGGCGGTACCGTGATGTATTGTGGGACGTACGCCAATCAGCAGGCGGTCTACACGGCGTTGCACAAACGGGCTGAGCAACGGGGCTTCAACCTGGCCCGCCGGGGTATCGGCGGATTCGGCGATCCCGCCCGGTTGGCGGTGGTCACTTCGGTGGATGCCCATTTTTCGCTCAACCACACGGTGCGGATGTTGGGTTTGGGCGAGCAGAGTTTGATCCCGGTGGCCGTGGACGACAACCGTCGCATAGACCTCGCTCAGCTGGAACGCACATTGCAAGCAGCACGCGATACGCGGGAAGTGTTTTGCGTGGTGGCCACCGCCGGGACCACCGCTACCGGGGCGATCGATCCCCTTCCCCGCATCGCCGAGTTGTGCGCCGAGTTCGGCTGCTGGCTCCACGTGGACGGCGCCTACGGGTTGGCTTACAAGTTGGTGCCCCGATGGGAGCAGCGCTTCGCAGGCCTGGAACGGGCCGATTCGGTCTCGTGGGATCCCCATAAACAGTTCGCCGTGCCGATCCCCAGTTCAGTCCTGTTCTACCGAAAAAAAGGGGACTTCGGCCGGATGGCCTATCATTCCAGCTACTTCAATCAAGAGGACTCCGGGGTGCCCAACCCGGGGACCCGCTCAGCACCGACGACCCGGCCGTTGACCGCACTCCCGTTGGTCACCTCGATACTGCACCGAGGATTGAACGGCATCCGCCGGCGACTCGCCGCACCGCTCACGGCGATGCAACGGCTCGCCGACTTACTCGACGGGGAACCCGACATGGCGCTCGTCCACCGGCCGGACACGGGGATCGTCTGTTTTAGGGTCACACCGTCCGGCACTCCCGAAGCAGAACTCGATGGGTTGCAACAGCGCATATACGAGGGGCTGTTGGGCGAGGGAAGACGATCGATTTCGATCACCCGGATCGACGACCGGCTCGTGCTGAGAGTGGTCGCGATCTCTCCCGGTGTCACGTTTAACGCCCTCGAAGAGACGATTCGCGAAATCAGGACCCTGGCCAGACAAAGGTGAGGGGAGGAGACCATGCGCATTTTAATCCTCAATCCCAACAGCGATCCGCAGATGACCGCGGCGATTGAGCAGACGGCAAAAGGTTTTGCCAGAGGGGCATTCGAGGTGAGCTGCCGGTCGCTCGATGACGCCCCGAAGTTCATCGAGACCTATCGGGACAAGCTGCAGGTAGGGCCCCGGATGGTTCAGCTCGTGGAAGCGGCGGAAGATCAAACCGACGCGTTCATCGTGGCCTGCCATTCGGATCCCAACCTCGATGCCCTCAAAGAGATTAGTCAAAAGCCCGTGGTGGGTATCGGTGAGGCGTCGATGAAAATGGCCACCCTGTTGGGGCACCGGTTTGCGGTGATCACCACTGATCGACATTCGATCCCGGCCAAGGTCGCACAAGCTGAGAAATACGGTCTGTCCCGTGACATGGTATCGGTCCGCGCGCCGGACAAGGGAGCGCGCTACGCGAATGAAACAGAGCTGTTTCTGGCGCTGGCCCGAACGGCGGTGGAAACGGATCTCGCTGAGGTGATCGTGCTGGGTTGCGCCGGCCTCACCGGATTGGACCGGCAGCTGCAGCGGGAGCTCGAGGTGCCGGTATTGGACGGGGTGGTCTGTGCCCTGATTATCGCTTCGGGATTGGTGCGCTACGGCGTATCGACCAGCAAAGTCCTGGGTTACAATCCCCACTACTGAGCCCTGGGAGGTGCCGTGAACAGGGATACCATCCATCGGGCCGCTTGTGCCCTTCGTCCCCGGTTGGTCGCGTTTCTCAGGGAGATCATCGCCATCCCTTCGTTCAGCGGTCAGGAGGGTGCAGTGGTGCGGCGCATCGAACAGGAGATGGTGGCACTCGGCTTTGACGAGGTCCGCATCGATGCCTTGGGCAATGTACTGGGTCGCCTGGGTTCGGGGGGACGGGTGATCGCCTTTGACGGGCATTGTGACACGGTGGGCACAGGCCGCCCGGACAACTGGCAGGTGGACCCGTTTGTCGGCGCCCAGCGGGAGGGGGTGATCTACGGTCGGGGGGCAGCGGATCAAAAAGGGGGGATCGCGTCGGCGGTCTATGGGGGAAGAATCATCCAAGAGATCGGCGTGCCGGACGATACCAGCGTGTGGGTGGTGGCCTCGGTCCTGGAGGAGTCCCTCGAGGGATACAGCTGGCAGCACATCGTCGAAAAAGAAGGCATCGTTCCCGACGCAGTGGTACTCACCGAGCCGACAAACCGGGAGCTCAAAATCGGCCAGCGGGGACGGATGGATATCAAAGTGCACACTCGGGGGATCTCCTGCCACGGGAGCACCCCCGAGCTCGGTGACAATGCGATCTACAAAATAGCGCCCATCGCAACCGAGATCGAACAGTTGCACCGGACGCTAGACAGCGATTCCCCGCTGGGCAAGGGGAGCGTGACGGTGAGCGATATCCGCTCGACAGCGCCCTCGCTGGCCGCGGTGGCCGACAGCGCCAGCATCCATTTGGATCGCCGGGTCACCCAAGGGGAGACGCGGGAGCTCGCGCTGGAGCAGATTCTCGCGCTCGACAGCGTGCGCCGTGCCGAAGCGGAGGTGGTCATCCCCGAGTGCAAGGTCGAGACCTACACCGGTTTGTCGGACGCGGTGGAGGCCTATTTCCCGGCGTGGCTGATGGAACATTCGGATCCCCTGGTCCGGCGGGCGGCCCAGGTGTACGAGCGTCTGTTCGGTCACCCGGCGCCGATCGGTGTCTGGCGGTTCTCCACCAACGGCGTTGCGACAAAGGGGAAGTTCCGGATTCCCACCATCGGGTTCGGCCCCGGGAAAGAGGAGCACGCACACACGGCGATTGATCAGGTAGAGGAGGGAGATCTCGTCGACGCGGCGGCCTTCTACGCAGCGCTGGTGTTGGAGCGATAACCTCGATGAGGCGATTCTGTGGGTTCGCGGGTTTCTGTGCGGTGCTCCTGTCGGTCAGTCCGCAGACGTGGGCCGCGCTCAAGACCGCCCCGCTCAGGACGGAAGCGGACATCGAGGTCGACGGTCGACTCGACGAGTCGGTTTGGCAAACCGCGCCGGAAATCACCGATTTTCTCCAGTTCGAGCCAAAGCGGGGAAGCCCTCCCTCGGTCGAGACGGTTTTCCGGGTGGTCTACGATGACCAGTACATCTATTTTGCGGCGGATTGCCGCGATCCGAGCCCCGGCGAAATCGTCGCCCGACTGACCAAGCGGGATGCGGATTTGGAGACCGACGACGCGATTGCCATTGGACTCGATACGTTTGACGACGACCATTCGGGCTACTACTTTTTTACCAATTTATTGGGCACCCAAGCCGATGGTCGCATCACCGACAACGGACGGACCCTCGATGCCGCCTGGGACGGCCGCTGGTTGTCGGCGGCGCAGAGGACGGAACAGGGCTGGACCGTCGAAATCGCCATTCCATTTTCGATCCTGAAGTTCGATCCCGGTGAGGGGCGCTCTTGGGGATTGGGCTTGGTCCGGTTCATTCCCCGCAAGATGGAGGTGGTCACCTGGGGCGATCGGGCGGTGGAGGCCCCGGGCCGGGTCTCCCAGTTCGGTGCGCTCGAACCGATTGAGTTGAAGAAATCGAAAAAGAGCCTCGAGACGGTGTTCCACGTGATAGGCCGAGTCGAGCAGGGGGAGGATCCGGACGTTCAGGCGGGGTTCAATTTGCGGTATGCCATTTCCCAATCCCTCTCTGCGAACATGACGGTCAATCCGGACTTTGCGACCATCGAGGCGGATCAGGAGCAGGTCAACTTGAGTCGCTTCGAGTTGGCGCTCGATGAAAAGCGGCATTTTTTCCTCGAAGGGGCCGAAGCCTATCGCCAGCGGATTCGGCTGTTTTACTCCCGTCGGATTGCGGATATTTTTTGGGGGGCCAAGCTCTACGGCAAAGCGGGGGGAACCGAGTACTCCGGGCTGTCGGTGCAGAGCAAGCCGGGCCTGACCGCCGAGGAACCGGAGGCCAATTTCAGTGTGGTGCGGGTGAAACAGGATATTTTCAGGTCCTCCACGGTCGGTTTGTTGGCGGCCAACCGGGTCGCTGACGGCCAAAACCGGGGCAGCGTGGGGCTGGACACAACCCTGTTCTTTTCGGAGCGGGTCAACTTCACGGGCCAACTGGCGATGAGTTACGGTGAGCACAACGCGGAGAATGTGGCGTTCTTTGTGCGGCCCAGCTACGACAGCCCCACTTTTCACCTTCACCTCCGATACACCCGGTTGGGAGAGCAGTTCGCCGACAACGCCAACGCCGTGGGGTTCGTCAAGGACGACAACCGGTCCGAGCTGGATTCAGCGCTCGACAAGTCTTGGTGGATAGAGAAATACGGCTTCGACCGAATCGCGTATGGCTCCAACTACAACATCTATTGGAGCACTGCAGGGGAGTTGCGCGCGTATCAAATCGATCAGGAATTCGCCATTGATTTCTCCAATAAAATGTCATTGGAAATTGATTATCAATACCAATTCATCCGCTACGAAAAAGCGTTCCGCAACGACTACATCGGCTTTGAGATCGGCTACAACACGAGGGAGTGGCAATCCGTCTGGTTCGACTACCGCGTGGGCAGGAGCTTTGACGCGGATTTTGTGCTCTACGGAACCGGTCTCAACTACAAGCTCACCGAAGATTTTTCGTTGGAATACTTGCTCAACCGCTTGGTCCTGACACCGGATCCGGAGGGGGAATCCACCTGGATTCATGTGGTGCGGGCGAGCTACTACTTTACCAATGATCTGTTTTTGAAGGCGTTTTACCAGACCAATATCGCGATTGAAAAACACAACGTTCAGGCTTTGTTCGTCTACCGCTTTCAACCGCCGTTCGGCACGGTTCAGCTGGCCTATCAACGGGGCACGGCCCGATTCGGCGAGCGGGGGGATCAGGGAAACACCCTGTTCCTCAAAGCCTCCTATGTTTTTTAGTTGTGGGGTTCAGATGCCTCCTGACGACGAGGATGGGTTCTGATATGCTGAGGTGGGGTGCAAAGGAGGCGAGATGAGCAAGCCAGTTATCTGCATGACCTTTTGGTTGTTCTGTTGTTGCTTGGAACTGGGGTGTTCCAAGGACGCCGAACAGGACGGGGAAAACGGATCCGGGGACGCTGATGGGGATATGGATGGGGACGGGGACTCGGATTCGGACGCAGATACAGATACGGATTCGGACGCAGATACAGATACGGATTCGGACTCGGACACAGACACAGATACGGATACGGATGCGGACATGGACGGGGACTCAGATTCGGATATGGACGCGGACAGTGACACCGATGTTCCCGTCGATGACACGATTACCATTAACTCACCTCAGGTTAAATGGACGATTAGCCCGTATTTGAACGGGATGCATTTTGTCTATCCGATGGAATCGGACGCGATTTACGCGGACGGCCGCATCACGGACTGGGCCAAGGAGAACCGGATCGGCACGGCGCGATTTCCCGGTGGTACGGTGGTCAAGTACTGGAGCTGGGATGATCCGACCGGCGTGTTCAAAGGGGACCGGTGGGATCCGGGTTATGACGCCAGTAATGATGTGGATGGGCAATTCTGGATGAGTGTTGACGAGTATCTCGAGTTCTGCGCCGCCTCTGGCATCGAACCGCTGATGGGGATCAATATTCACAGTGGCGAGGTGTACAACCGCCGGGAAGAGAGTGCTCAGCGGGCCAAGGAGTTGGTCCAATACACTTTGGACAAGGGGTGGACGATAACCTTCTGGTATCTGGGAAACGAAGATGGGTTCAGCGCGGCGTTGATGGCCGATGTGGTGAACGCCCATGCGGACAAAATGAGGGAGGCCAATCCGAACATCAAAATAATCGCCACCAAGAACAAGCCCGCGACATACGCTTACTATAAAAATTTGATGCTCAAGGCAGGGCACAACATCGATGCGGTTGAATGCCACTTCAAGTGGGGCAACGATGACGGGCTATCGGGTTTGACCTATCAGGAGTGGCGTACGCAGAGCCCGATATGCAATCAAAAAATAAAGACCAAAAACTACGATGTGATGAAGAACGCCTGCACCGATGCGGGACATCCTGACACGCTGATCATGATGAACGAGTGGGGGCCCGGTAAAGCGATCACCAAGGAAACCGGCGGATTTTCCAAGTACACGGCCGGTTTGGCGATGGTCGATTTCCTCGTCGAGATCTACCGCACCGGATATGACATGGCCTGCTATTGGAACACCCAGTGGAACGACAATTGCGGATTCAGCGCCGCGGCCAACGGCCATTTGACCGATGCCACGGATAACCACGCCTTCAATCCGGTGGCCCGGGGATTTGAGTTGCTGCGATCGACCAAGATCCAGGACCGCTACATCCAGAATTGCAAACCGAGCAGCCTGGTGTACGGATTTGCCAGTCGAAACGAGAATGGGAGTGTTGTCGAGGTGTTTGTGATCAACAAGAACACCACGGGTCGCGTCCTCGCCGTGGAGTGCACCTTGCTGACCGTTCAAACAGCGAGTGCGCTGAGCATGCAGCAACCCGGAGAAACACTCATCCCATTGGATGTTGCCATCGTCACTTCGAACCAGGTGCGAGTGACCTTACCCCCGCTGAGTTTTTCCAGAATTACGCTCGCGCAATAAGAAAATAAGTCATATTTCGGCAACTCCGGCAAGCGATGCAACTGATCCTGCCGATGTCGAACGCTTCTTTGCATTGGAGTTGAATAGGGGGGTGGGTTGGTTCGTTTATTAGAAGGACTTGCAACTGAAGACGGTTTAGTGAGCATCGCGGTATTGATTTGAATTCCGGATTTTTAAGCAATAACAGTCATTTACAGAGAACTTGGCTTTTTCCACGACGGAACGGCAGTTACGGCCGAATCGGCAATTTTTCCGGCGGGTTAGAAAAGTGCGAGATCTGTGCTATGGTTGCCAAACGCGGATAGAAGAAAAATGGAACTGAATTATCGACAAAGTCGAAAATGTGTTTAAGCTGATTCTGTTTGCAATAGAAAGAAGATCACTGTGTTGTTGATGTTTTTTCACACACCGCCACCCGCTTTCTCAAAGGTAGTATGACGTCACTGTGAACGATATGAAAATATCTCAGTTTGACAGGAAACTAGCACTTACCCCTAACCGCATGAAAAGTTCATGCAAAAAGGAGCTATTGGACATGGATACAAAACGACACACCAAACACTTGTTATTGATGATCAGCGTTTTCGTGGCGTTGTTCGCCTTCGGCTGCGGAGACGACGATGATGCCGAAGATCCGGATGGCGGCGGTGACACCGATACCGACACGGACACGGATACGGACACCGACACCGACACGGACGCCGACACCGACACAGACGCGGACTCGGACACCGACACGGATGCAGACTCCGATGCCGACTCAGACACTGATACGGATACAGATGCAGACACGGATGCGGACACGGACACCGATACCGATGCAGATACCGACTCGGACACCGATACGGATACCGATTCCGATACAGACGGCGATGCCGTGCTGGACGACTTGAGAGAAATCCGGCTGCTCGCCGCCTCCGCGTTGCGGATCACGGTTCGCGACAGTGGCTCAGAGGCCCACGAGGGGATCGGCGTGGGGTACCACTTCACCCACCAGCCCCAAGACGAATTTCCCGAGCTAACGACGCAAATCGTGGCCAAGGATACCAACGCCTCGGGGGTCTCCTCGGTGAGCTTGCCGGAGAATGAATACCACGTGGTGCTGGATGGATTTACCGATCCGCTGGAACCCGATGGGGACGCCGGTACGGACTGCAGCGGTCCGGTTGTCGGCTTCGGCTGCAACGGCTACGACGGGGCCAACATTCCCACCCTGGCCACCATTTTCGACGTACAAAAAACCGCGGACACTACTGCGGTGACTCGGACTGCCGGGCGGCTGAACTGGACCGTCAGCTCGGACAACTCGGTGAACCTGTTGTCCGTCCAGATCGACATCTACCGCGTGGACGAGAGCGGGCTGCCCAATCCGTTCCTGCTCGGCTGGAATCCCCTGCTCAAAACCCTGAAGTTCGACACCGGCTCCAATGAGCTGAACAGCGATTTCACCACCTCGGTGGAGCTGTTCGAGGGGCACTACCGGGCGATCGTCAATGCCAAGGCCGAGACCGACGAAGCCGTTCCTGTCCCCGTGCTGATTCACCCCCACGACACCGGCGCGATCGCGATTACCGGTGGCAATTCGACGAACGAGACGATTAATCTGGTCGACACGGGTAACGAGATTGATTTGACCGTTCGCAACAAGGAAGATAACGCCGATGTGGCGGGCAAAGTGACGGTCTACGACTGCCAAACCGGTTGGTTTGTCAACGGCGGTGCCACCGGTAATCCGGCGGATGATCCCGTTCGCATCGGAAACTTCGCCAACGTGGTGGCGGTATTCCAGGACGGCACGCTGGGCTATTCCGGTGGATTCCACTTCACCAATGCGGCGAGTGATGACACCCAGGAATTGCGTCAGAATCACATTAAGGGCTCCGTCATTCCCACCGCTGCCGTCGTGGGCGGGACCCAGGTGATATTCACGCAAATATTCGAAGGGTGTGCGGTCGGTGCCGGCACCGGCGTCACCGCACCAGTCGACGACATCAGCGGTGAATTCGGTGAAGCGGGCAGCGAGGTGATCATTCTCGGTACGAGCGGAGATGGCTTGGACTACGGCGTGGGTCTGACCGTGCTGGACAACTACTACATGGCCCAATCCGCCACGGTGAACGTGATGGATACGATCGCTCCGGATGTTCAGGATATCAACGTCGAGCCCGGCGGCACGATCACCGGCACGGTGACCAACAAAAACGGTGGTGCTCAGATCGCGGACGTGCCGGTCTACGCTTATCCCGGGGGGTACTACGACAAGACCGCCGCGGACGGGGTGTTCGAGATCGACGTACCCGCCGGTGACTACACCCTCTCAGTAGGGGGAGCGCTCACCTCGGGGATCCCGGTGATCGCGAATCAGACCACCACGCGAAACTTCCAGCGCGGGCCGTTCAGCGGCATTGTGCTGATCGACGAGAACAGCGAGGGCGTCGAAAGTGCAACCTTCACGGGCACATCATATGCGGTCACCGATGTGGACGGCTACTTCACCCTCGAATTCTACGAAGGTCTCAACTGGGTCTGTGTCAATCCGAATACGAACCCAACTCAGGCCTATGGCGTCGAATTCAAGTGCTTCTACAATATGCCGGTAACTGCGGCGGATCTCGACGACTAAACCCTAGCTACCAGCCCCTCGCTTGCCCCCTCCTCAATTTCATTGACCCGACGGCACCCACCGGGACGCTTTCAGCGGATTTCCATGGCGATCCGGTGTCGTTACCGCGTGGACATATTCGCGGTATTCCAATGGGATCCAGTACGTCTCGATCACTGGTTGACAATGGCCAAATGGGGGATCCGGCAAGGACTCAAAGCGGTAGCCCATCTCCCCGCGGAACAGCCTGCCGAACCGCTTTGCCTTCATCGTTAGGTGAATCTGAGAGTGGAACACTGTCTTGTTTTTCTTCATGAATTTCACGTTGGCCTTGTCCTCTTTGAGCATCTTGGCCAGCTCGTTCTGCTTGCGCAGGGAGAGCCGGTGGGTGAGGAGCACCAGGTCGTGGTAGCGCGCTTTGCGGGGGGGGCACTCGATTCTGGCCACCGTGTCTGGCTGGGCTTCCCCGGAGATCGATCGAGGGGAGACGGCCGATGTCGCTTCGACAATCCCGGCGTCGGGCCCGGCGGGTTCGGGGAACAGCAGCTGGGTCGCCTGAACTGCGGGACCGTCACTGTCTCCGCAGGCCGGGAGGGTACAGGCAATTGCCCCAATCATACACACGAGGGGGATGGTCGTTCGGCGTTTCATCGGGGGTAGTTTGGCGAATCATCCCCCCAAAATCAACTTCGACAACCCCGGCCGAGCCAGCGGCCAGGCAACCGTTTCGCCCGCCATCCCGTCCAACCCTCTGTGACACCAACCGTTCCCCCAACCAGGAGGTTTATCAAATGAGATCGATTCGCTTGTCCCTCGGGCTCGGCGCGGCCCTGTTCGTGTTGTGCTTTTCCCGCATTGCCATGGCCGATGAAACCGTGACCAAGACGTTCACCCAACAGGGCTACGAGCGCCTCGAGGTCGATTTTCCCTTTGTCGTCGAGATTCAGCCCGGGCGGACCCACCGTGCCGTAGTGACGATCGACCAGCGCCTGGCCTCCTGTCTGGAGGTGATCAAGCGGGGCACCACCCTGTACATTGGACTGACCAGCGGCTGTCGCTCCGGAGACGGGCAGCACTATGAATCCACTTTTTCCGCCCAGGTCACCATGCCCCGCCTGACCGGACTGAGTCTGAACACCGCGAGTCAGGCCCGCATTGCCCCCGGATTCAAGTACGTCAAAGCGTTCGAGCTGGAGCTCAACTCGGCCAGTCAGGTCAAAGGGGAGTTGAAGGTCGGACGACTGAATCTCAACATTACCGCGGCCAGTGTGGTTCAGCTCAACGGATCGGCCAAAACGGTGGATCTGGATCTGTCGGCGGCGAGTCATGCCAAACTGGGGCAATTCACCATCGGCGACGCCCGAGTCGAGGTCAGCGGGGCGAGCAACGCGCGGTTGTTCGTCAAGGGATCACTGGAGGCCGAGGTCAGCGGTGTCTCAACATTGTCGTACACCGGAAACCCCACCATTCGCACGTTGGACTCATCGGGGATGTCCCACATCAGACGTTTCTAGTACACTGGTCTCAGCCGGATGCCCTGACATCCGAAAACAGGAGATCAGCCATGCCCCTCGCCTTTGAATCGACCAGTCACGGAACCGTTGCCTTCGGATTTTTCAACATCGAATCGGATATGCTGCTCTTGGATCGCTATTTCTTCTTTGCCACCGATTTTTGCCGGGAAATCTGTGCCCTCGCGGATCGGTCGGGGGACGATCCGGTGGAGACGGTGCTGCAAATCGACGAGATCGACAATCCCCGAGACATCGGCGACCTGATGGGCGCGATTCACGGGGTACGCCATGTGGGCTTTATCGGGGAGACCTATCGGCGATTTCCCTTTCCCGAGCAGCCCGAGGGGTTCAAACAGGATCCCGATGGTGCCCGAAACCGAGAGCTCTTTGCCGAGATGATCGAGAAATACGCCCGGCGCATCTCAGTCCCCCTGGTGGCCCAACCGGGCACCGCTGCCCTCGTGGGGATTGGGCGATACCAGTTTTCGGTTCCCGTGTTCCACGAACTGTTGGACTATGTCTGGCGCGGTGGCTATCCCCGCTACCGGGACGACGTCCGGCCCTCGGGAGTGCTGGAGATGAAACGATGCGTGGAGCGAAGTGGGAGTTGGCTGTTCCATGGTGTTGAATTCTCCTCTCCATAGGGGCTCGCGAGCGATTGCCAAACATGGTACAACGGCCCTATGTCGCATAAACGAGGGATACTCATACCGGTAATCGGCTTGGCGGGGCTGCTCGCCCTGGGAGCCATGGTGAAGCTGGCCCGGCGCGAAGCGCAACAGGCGAGCGATGTATTGACGGCCGAAACATTGGCCCGCAATGCCCAACTGTTCAAAAACGACGCCCACACCGCTCCGGCAGACCACCGGGAGTCGTTTGACACGGATCGCCTGCACCGGTCGATCGATGAGGCGGCACAGTTCCTCGTGCGCAGCTGCGATCGGTCGGGACAGTTTGTCTATCGCGTCAATATGGATCCGGAGGTGAGGGTCAGGCGCAAGTACAATATG
>JANQET010000263.1 GCA_028278265.1 Myxococcota bacterium | reverse complement strand
CAACGCGTAATCCGCGGTGACCATGTGCCGGTCGGGGGCTTGTACCCAACCGGCTACTGGCGTACCGGTGAGTACATCATCGATCGGCACCGCATCTATGTCAGTCTCTCCCGATCGAAAATTGGCACCTATTCCCTTTGGCTCGGATTCAAGGCCGGCGCAAAACCGGTTCCTGCCAACGGAGCAGGGGAGTTCGACGATCAGCAGCGGGTCAAGCTGGGAACCGTCAAGATCGCCAAGCCGAAGATGAAAATGGGTCGTCGGTTTTAAGCCAGAGGTGAGGTGAAAAAGTTGCGCGGACCCGGTGTGCCTCCGAGTCCGCGCTGAGAAAGGGGAGAGAAAAATCGACGAGGGGAATTCTAAGGGATAAGCTCGAGGAAAATATCGAACAACCGAATGCCGTCTACCGTTTGGTGCGAAACATGTGGTCGAAACTGATCTCCTGCCGGCCCTGAGTCCAACGCTCGGGCAGTTCTTTTTTCAGCCGGGTGGTCGTTTCGTAAGACGGGGCTGTATCGGTTTTCAATGTAGCGGCGCCGAGTCTGGCGGCAAAACTGGTCGGCAGGAACAGCAGCGCCGAAGCCAACAAGATAACGAAGAAAAGCGGTAGCCCATGGGCGGCCGGTGTACCTTCGAGGCTTCTTGTTTTTTTGAAATGGGTTTTATTGCGAAGCATGGCTTGTCTCCCTTTTTTGTTGTCATTCGAGGTACGGTTTATCGGCACAGTTTCTTTCAGCTTTTTTTCGCTGGCCGCTGTGTTGCCGTTCCGTGCGTCTCATAGGTAAGGACGCCCCGCATCGAGAAAAGGTTGCACAAAAAAAGCGGCTGGTACCCAAAAAAAAGCGGGACAATTGTGCCCCGGTTTGTCGATTTTCGTGGAGGGATGAATTACACTGACCCCATGATGATCGAAGTGGTGGATCATGGCCGACGGTAAGACCGTATTCGAGGTCGACAACCTTTCGAAAATCTTTCGTCTCGGCTTTTTTCGCAAGCGAATCGATGCGGTGCGACAGGTGAGCTTTGCCGTTGCGCCCGGTGAGATATTCGGGTTGTTGGGCCCCAACGGCGCGGGCAAGACGACCTTGATCAAAACCGCGATGGGGCTGATTCAGCCGAGCGAGGGGGGGGTGCGGTTGTTCGGCGAAAACAGCCGGCGGCACCGGGTTCGTCGCCGACTCGGCTATCTACCGGAGAACCCCTATTTTCACGAATACCTGACCCCCGGTGAACTGCTCGATTTCTTCGGTCAACTCTACGGAATGCCGCGAGCCCGCGTGCGCAAGAGACGGGATGAGCTGATCGACTTGGTGGGATTGGCGGATGCGGCGAAACGCCCCCTGCGCAAATTTTCCAAAGGGATGCTCCAACGAATCGGCCTGGCCCAGGCGCTGCTGGCCGAGCCCGAACTGCTCGTGCTCGACGAGCCGATGAGCGGTCTCGATCCGATCGGACGCAAGTTCTTCGTCGATCTGATAGCCGAGCTGAACCGGGGTGGGACGACGATTCTGTTTTCCTCTCATATTCTTTCCGATGTGGAGCGCCTGTGTAATCGGGTGGTCATCCTCAACGAGGGCCGGATCGCCGCCCAGGGGCAGCTCGACGAGTTGTTGGCCGGCTCGACCGGTGCAGAAACCCTGGAGTCGCTGTTCATGCGCAAGGCGCTCAGAGTAGGGGAACAACACTCCGTCCATTGAAGCTCGGTGGGCCGACGGAGATCCTTTCCCGGAACGGACATCCAGACTGGCAAAATCTGATGGGACTGGTAGACTGCCTCGCATGATCCGCTGGAAGACGCTGCTCCTCGTGGTCTGTTGTTTGGTTTGGGAATCGGGATGTGGTGGCCGCGAGGATGATGTGGAGGGCCTCGACCTGGTCGGCAGCCCGGCCCAGCCGGCACCACGACCAAGCGCCGTCACCGGCCCCCGCACCTTTGAAAAACGGTCGGATGAATTCGTCGTTGATTTGATTGCCGATTTGGTGTTCCGCCATCGACGCGAGGGGTGGACCCTCACCTCACCCCAGGCCCAGGTCACGGTGGAAAAACTGCTCGCCGGCGGGGTGGACCTGCTCTTTGTTGCCCTGCCCCAGGCGCTGGGTACCGAGCCCGGCCAGGCGCTCGAATCCGATTTCAAACAGACCGAACGGCTGGTCGGCGGAACCGGGGGAGCGACCAAGCTCGTCACCAGTTTCAAGCAGGCGCGTGAGGTCCGGGCCAGCGGGGCTATTCCGATGATGGTGTTGATCGAGGGCGCCGACGGATTGCGCGGCCGTTTGGATCGGATTGGACAGCTGCGCCGACGCGGCTTGGGCATTGTCGGGGTGGTGGCCGGCCGAGGCAACGGGTTTGCCGATGCGGCGGTCGCCCCGCGGGATCCGGGTGGCCTGACCGAAGCCGGGCGGCAATTGCTCTCCGCCTGCCGGGATGCCCGGGTGGCGGTGGATTTGACCCACGCGTCGCCGACCGCGTTCTGGGACGGCTTAGTTGAGCAAATCGGTGTGGTGATGGTGAGCCACACCGCTGCGCGGGCGCTGCGGGATCACCCGCGCAACTTGGACGACCTCCAGATTCTGGCCCTCTCCCGCTATCACGGTCTGTTGGGCCTGGTCTTCAACCCGGAGTTTTTGCGTGCCGGAGACAGCGGGAGCGTCACCATCGACGACGTGGTGGCCCATATCATGCACATCAAGCAGATTGGCGCGCTCAATGCCCTGGCTTTGGGCACCGATTTTAACGGCATTCACCCCCCCCGCGGGTTGGAAGACATCTCCAAGCTCAGCCGACTGAAAAATGAGCTGGCCAAACAGGGGATGGGGGACGATGAGATCAACGCCGTCTTCGGCGCCAATGCGGCGCGTTTTTTCGAAGAGGTCGAGCGGGAGCGGGGCGTGGTAGCGTTGACCCGGGATGAGATTCTCCGACCGATCCCTGTGGAATGCGATGGGGTGGTCGGGGAATCCGAGGGGAGTGCCGGCTTGGCTTGCAACGGCCTGGTGCTGGACCAGGGGGCTCGCCTGGCGCCCTCCAGCCGACAGAAGATTCGGGTGCGTGACATGGCCCGCGCGCCGGTGCGGCTGGAGCTGTTCGGCGAAGCGGGGACGCCCTGGCAGATCGAGGGGCAAAATTTGAACGGCCGTGTCCTGCTCAATCGGGTGATCGTTCTCGACGACAGGGGGCGCGGCATCTTGCCCCTGCCTTCAGGGAGAAACCTGACTCGGCTGTTCTGCTCGCCTACACGACCGTCCGCTCTCAATGAAATTGTGGTCTGGGGCCGCTAAACCCGAAGTATTTTCGAATAATTGGCTGCGAGCGCCTCAGACCGGGAGGTTGATTCTCTCGAGGGAGTGGGCCCGCCCGGTTTCCAGATCAACGCGAATCAGCACGGCCTGGAAGCGAACACCCAAATTGGCCAGCCGAAACGGATGGGGCATGCCGTTGACGAATTTGTCGACGATGAGCTCCTTGCGCACACCGATGACCGAATCGTGAGGCCCGGTCATGCCGATATCGGTGAGGAACCCGGTCCCTTCGGGAAGCACCTGCTCATCGGCGGTTTGCACGTGGGTATGGGTGCCGACGACAGCGGTGACCCGTCCGTCGAGGTGAAATCCCATCGCCCGTTTTTCGCTGGTCGCCTCGGCGTGAAAATCGACGAAGACGAACTGGGCCTCGGACAAGTGGTTCAGCGCCTGATCCGCCGCGGTGAACGGGTTGTTGGCCGGATCCATGTACACCTGGCCCAACAGGTTGATCACCCCTATTCGGATCCCCGCGGCAGTTTGGTAGAGACCGTACCCCCGACCCGGTTGGCTGGCGGGCAGGTTGAGGGGCCGGAGCAGCCGGGGTTCGTCGTCGATGTACCCGGTGATCTCCCGTTGACGCCAGATGTGATTGCCGGAGGTGATACAGTCGATTTCCCACCCCAGCAGGGTCTTGGCCAGATCCGGTGTAATGCCGAATCCGCCGGCCGCATTTTCGCCGTTGGCGATGACAAAATCCACTTCGTGTTTGGCAATCAGCCCGGGAAGCGCTGTGCGCACGGCCCGCATGCCGGGCTTGCCGGTGATGTCGCCGACGATTAGGACGGTGAGATCGGCCACAGCTATCTCGCGGTGGCCACGGCGCGGGTTTCGCGGATGACCGTCACTTTGATCTGCCCCGGATAGGTGAGCTCGTTTTCGATGCGATTGGCGATATCCTTGGCCAGCATGATCGCCTCTTCGTCGGAAACCCGTTTGTTTTCGGCCAGTACGCGGACCTCGCGGCCCGCCTGGATGGCATACGATTTATCGACGCCCTTGAAGCTGCGGCAAATCTTCTCCAGATCCTCGAGCCGTTTCACGTAGGATTCGAGCATCTCCCGACGGGCGCCGGGACGGGCACCGGACAGGGCGTCCGCAGCCGCGACCAGATGGGCGATGACCCCGTTGGGTGGTTCATCTTCGTGATGCGATGCGATTGCGTTGACAATCAGCGGCTCCTCCCCGTGCTTGCGGGCGAATTGAGCGCCGATCAGCGCATGGGAGCCCTCTTGCTCGTGGCTCAACGCCTTGCCGATGTCGTGAAACAGACCGGCCCGACGCGCCTTGCGGATATTGAGCCCCAACTCGGCGGCCATCAGCCCGGAAATGAAGCCGCACTCCACCGAGTGACGCAACACGTTCTGGGCATAGCTATACCGAAATTTCAATCGGCCCAAGGTCTTGATCATCTCGGGGTGGACCCGGGCCAGACCGAGCTCCAGGATGGCCTGCTCCCCGGCCTCCTTGATCGATTTCTCCACGTCGAGCTGGGCCTTGGCGACGATCTCCTCGATCCGGGTGGGGTGGATCCGGCCATCCTGAATCAGCCGTTCCAGGGCCAGGCGGGCCACCTCTCGACGAACCGAGTCGAATCCCGACAGTACAACCGTTTCAGGGGTATCGTCGACGATCAGGTCGATGCCGGTCGCTGCCTCGAGGGCGCGGATATTTCGGCCTTCGCGGCCGATGATGCGGCCTTTCATGTCGTCCGAGGGCAGGTGCACCACAGAGACCGCCCGCTCCTGAATGTGCTCCCCGGCGTAGCGTTGAACCGCGATACCGATGATGCGCTTGGCGCGGTTTTCGGCCTCCTCTTTGGCTTCATCCTCGATCTTTTTGACCTCGAGGGCGGCGACCCGGCGGGCCTCATCGGAGATCTGCTGAACCAGCTCCTTTTTGGCTTCGTCGCGGGTCATGCCGGACTTTCGTTCCACGGTGCGGCGGGCCTCCTCGAGCTTTGACTCGACCTGGCGTTCTTTGTCGGCGAGCTCCCGTTCGGTGCGCTCGATTCGAGCATCTCTTTTGGAGAATTCGATCTCTTTATTGGTCAGCAGATCTTTCTTCTTTTCGAGAATTTGTTCCCGTTTTCTGAACTTCTCTTCGTTTTGTCTGACTTCTTCTTTGACTTGCCGACTCTCCTTTTCGACCTCGGAGAGAATCTTGATTTTCTTTTCGCGGGCTTCGATTTCGGCGTCTTTGATGAGCTGTCGGTGTTCGGTCTCGGCGCGGACGCGAATCTCTTCGGCATCCTGCTTGAGTTGGGCGTTTTCAAGGGAGCTCTTCTTGGTCAAAATCGAACGAAGCACCACCCAGCTGACCATGCCGCCAAGAGCCAGCCCGAGCAGTGCGGCAACTGCATACCACATCTGTGTCCTCCGATACGCAATATCGCTCTGGCGCAAGCTGGGGGCGGATACACGATCGCGTCCCGTGCGTCAAAGCGCGTAACTATTTTAGATCATTCATTATTCGTTCAGGGATGTGGGGTATCGAGGAGCTACCGGCGCTGTTCTCGGCGGCAGCCTATTTGCTCTTTTTTTCCTACACCGACTGAGCTGGTGCAGAACAAATTATATTAACCCGCGCAGTTCAACCCCTCAGAAAGGGTGCGTTCGTTGCGTTGCGCCAGGTTTGGGCCTCGGCACCCAAATCATATTTTAACATTCCCCGATTCCGGTGAATGATCGCACAGAATCTTTTACTGTTGAATTTATCAAAACGCAAGAAAAAACGAGCTTCTACGATAAGTTATGCGCGAGCAGCTCGTCGATTTTTGCGATCATTTTAGTGGCGAACCGCTTGGCGTCGTCCCGCGTTTTGTCCAACTCGTCGCGGGCTGAGTTCAGTTCGTCGAGAAGTGAGATGGCGACCATGGCCACAATCTTGAATTCGTTGTCCCTTCTCGATCCGGGGAGCTTGGTCTCCTTGACCCGACGAGAGACCTCGTCGGCGAGTCGACGCAAGTAGGTTTCATCCGTGGCGGTTTTGATCTGGAATGAGTGTCCGGCCACTGTGATTGAATAGGAACGCATTGGCAACGAGTTTAACGACCTACCGACCCAGGGTCAAATACTGGTTATCCCGTCGGTGCGCTTCCCCTGGCAGGCCGTCGGAGTGGCGTACCGTTTGCGTGAAACACTTGACTTTTAGCGGAATGTACTTATTAAAAAAATCGCCAGTTCGGTGGTTTATGGCGAAGCGAGACTACTACGAAATTCTCGGAATCTCCCGGGACGCAAGTTTGCGAGAAATCAAACAGGCCTATCGGCGGTTGGCGATGGAGCTGCATCCGGATCGCAATCCCGACGACCCCAAGGCCGAAGAACAGTTCAAAGAGGCGGCCGAAGCCTACGATGTGTTGAGCAACCCTGAGAAGCGAGAGATTTACAATCGATTCGGTCACGAGGGGCTGCAGGGACAGACCGGGTTTAGCGGTGTCGAAGATATCTTCTCCCATTTCGGCGATATTTTTTCCGAGTTTTTCGGTGGGGATATCTTCTCCGGGCGTCGGCGCTCCCGTCCACCGCGTCCCTCCCGGGGGTCGGATTTGCGCTACGATTTGGAGCTGACCTTCGAAGAGTCGATCACCGGGGTGAAGAAGAACATCGAGTTGACCCAACTCCACCGTTGCATGGATTGCGACGGTATCGGCGCAGCGCCGAACACCCATCCCGAGGCCTGCACGACCTGCGGGGGGCACGGGCAGGTGGTTCAGCGCACCGGCTTCATGACCCTGGCCACCACGTGTCCGGCGTGCGGCGGCAAGGGCACCTGGATTCCCAACCCCTGTTCCAAGTGCAACGGAACGGGACGAGCACCGTTCAACCGCTCGGTCACCGCCACGGTCCCCGCCGGTATCGACACCGGGATGAGGTTGCGCCTGGCCGGAGAGGGTGAACACCCGGAGACCGGGGGGGATCCCGGCGATCTGTACATCTTCATCAAGGTGGTCCCCGACGGGCGCTTCGTCCGAGAGGGGTATGATCTGCACTGCGAGGTGCCGGTCCCATACACCCGGGCGATCCTGGGGTACAAGGCCGAAGTCGAAATCGTCGACAAAGTCGTCAAAGTGGAGTTTCGACCCGGCACCCAGCCCGGCGATCAGATTCGCGTTAAGGGAAAAGGGGTTCCCCACGTCGATCGCTCCGGTGCAGGAGATTTGGTGGTCTCGGCCAAAGTCGAGCTGCCCACCGAGCTCAGCGCCAAAGAAAAAGAGCTACTGCTCAAGCTGGATCGGTTCGCCGACAAACGCAACTAACCTGAAATCGCGCTAATCATATCAATTTTTGATTTTTGTATTTGTTCATTGTGACGTTACCCTTTTCACTTGCCCCGCTGACGGCGCTCGTGCTATGAAGTGCGGCCTTTTCGGCTTGGGGCCGAGGCAAAACAACACACGCCCCATCCGCGATGAGCGGCCGAATCCAGGGTGCTCGCCCGGCGAGTTGGATTCGGAGAGAGGGGCGGCGGCGGGTTCGGCGAATGCCGAGCCCTTTCAACCCGGAGTAAAGAATGACCGATCAAGAAACTACTGTAGCCACCGAACAACCCGAAACCAGCTCTCCGGAGCCGAGCAAACCCGAGGCACAACCCGCCCCGGCGCCTGCCAAAAAAGAGTACGTCAGCCTGCGCGAGCTGCTCGAAGCCGGCGTTCATCTGGGTCACCGCACCAAGCGGTGGAATCCCAAGATGAGAGAGTACATCTACGGCAGTCGCAACGGCATTCACATCGTCGATCTGAGACAGACCTTGGAGCTGTTCAACAAGGCCTGTGACGTGGTCACCAACCTGGTCGCCCGGGGCGGTCAAGTGCTGTTCATCGGCACCAAGCGCCAGGCCACCGACATCATCAAACAGGAAGCGGCGCGCTGTAAAATGCACTCGGCCACCAACCGCTGGCTCGGGGGCACGCTGACCAACTTCGCGACGATCAAAGGCACGATCGATCGCATGCACGCCATCGAGGCGATGCGGTCTGACGGCACCTATGAACGATTGGTCAAAAAGGAGTGTCTCAAGCTCGACAAAGAGCACGCTCGACTCGACAAGTTCGTCGGCGGTATTCGAGAGATGAGCACCCTGCCGGCAGCGGTATTCATCGTCGATCCCAACAAAGAGGCGATCGCCGTCGCCGAAACAGTCAAGCTGGGTATCACCCTGATTGCCCTGACCGATACCAACTGTAACCCGGACCCGGTCGATATCCCCATCCCGGGAAACGACGATGCGATTCGCTCGATCAAACTGGTCACCAGCCGGCTCGCCGACGCCTGCCTTGAAGGGGTCAAGCGCCGTCGGGAGATGGGCAAGTTCGCCGGTGTGGAAGGGGCTGTCTCCGGCGCTCCGGGGCCGAAGGTGCAGGTGGCCAGACGACCGCGCGCCGGCGGTGGCAAGCCGGGCAAGGCGAACGGACACGCGCAGCAGTAGTTGAGCACAGCCGGCGTCCCTCGGGATGGTCGAAGGTAAATTGAATACAAAAAAGGAGCGAGATCCGATGGCGATAAATATGGAAATGATTAAAGAGCTGCGCGAGCGCACCGGCGCCGGCGTGGTGGACTGTAAAAAAGTGCTCGGCGAGACCGACGGTGATGTCGATAAGGCGGTCGAAGAGTTGCAAAAGCGCGGCATCGCCAAGGCCGCCAAGAAATCGGGCCGCATCGCCGCCGAGGGGCTGATCGGAAACTACGTGCACGCCGGCGGTCGCATCGCGGTGATGGTCGAGGTGAACTGCGAGACCGACTTCGTCGCCCGCGGCGGCGAGTTCAAAGAGCTGTGTGAAGATGTGGCGATGCAGATCGCGGCGATGAACCCGGCCTATGTCCGCGCCGAGGAGATGCCGGCCGAAGATCTGGAGAAGCAACGCGAGATTTTCTCTGCCCAGGTGTTGGAAGAGGGCAAACCGGAAAAAATCGTACCCAAGATCGTCGACGGCAAAATCGCCAAATGGAAAAAAGATGTCTGCCTCGAAGACCAAAAGTTCGTCAAAAACGATGAGTTGACCATCGGCGCACTGGTGACCCAGGTGTCGGCCAAGACCGGTGAAAAGATCGCCATTCGGCGGTTTGTCCGGTACGAGGTCGGCGAGGGACTGGCCAAGCGCGAGAACGATCTGGCCGCTGAGGTCGCCGAGCTGCAGCAATCCTCCTGAAATGACTTCACCAGCCCCACGTGTGCTGCTCAAACTCTCCGGCGAAGTGCTAGCCGGCCCCGGCGAAAAAGGCCTCGACCCCCAGACCCTCGACAGTATCGGCACTCAGTTGAAGGCGGCCCTCGACGAGGGGGCTCGCATCGCCATCGTGTTGGGGGGAGGCAATCTCTTTCGCGGTCTGAGCGCTGCCGCCCAGGGTATGGATCGGGTCGGCGCCGATCAGATGGGGATGCTCGCCACGGTGATCAACGGTATTGCGGTGGTCGATGCGGTGCGCCGAGCGGGTGCTCCGGCTGAGTTGTATACCGCCTTTTCCGTCGGACCGGTGGGCGCTCCGTATGTCCGAGACCGGGCTCGCGCGGCCCTGGATCGGGGCGCGTGTGTCGTGCTCGCCGGAGGCACGGGCAATCCGTTTTTCTCCACCGATTCGGGGGCGGCGCTGCGGGCGGCCGAGTTGGGGTGTGGTGTGTTGTACAAAGGTACGAAGGTCGATGGGGTGTTCGACAAAGATCCCGCGTTGCACAAAGATGCCCGGCGCTTCGAATCATTGACCATCGATGAAATGCTCGACCAGCGCCTCGGCGTGATGGACCTCACCGCGGCGACGATGTGTCGCGAAAACAAGATCGATATTCGGGTTTACAAAATGAGCGAAGATCAGGCGATCTATCGCGCGGCGATGGGTCAGCCGCTGGGCACCCTGGTCTGTGCGGTTGGCCAGAGCTGATCCCGCAATCCCGACGATCGTTCGGTTCGCGTTGCTACGACCCGGTGGATGACCTCCGGTCGAGCGACGACGGTGACGCTTGCCTTGGCTCGGGTCACTGCTGTGTAGAGCAGCTCCCGAGTCACCACCGGCGAGGGCTGGCGGGGCAGGATAATCGTCACGTGGTCGAATTGGGATCCCTGGCTCTTGTGCACAGTCATCGCGAACACCGTTTCCACCGGCGGCAGTCGCGACGGGGCGAACCGCCGCTCCTCCCCATCGGGCTGGACAAACAGAACCTGCCGCGCCGTGTCGTCCTCGGTGCCCTGTGTCACCAGACCCACGTCCCCGTTGTACAATCCCAAGCGATAGTCGTTGCGGGTCACCATCACCGGTCGTCCGATGTACCAGTCGTCGTCGATCGCGAGTGCGCCCCGCTGAACGAGAATTCGCTCCACGGCCCGGTTCATCGCCCCACTGCCCAACCGGGCGTCGTGTCGATGAGCACACAGGATGCGATAGCGGTTGAACCGGTCCAATTGGCGGCTGCTCGTCGGTTCGTCCGGCAGTGAGTTGAAGTGTTCGACCACCTGGGGCTCGATGATGGATTCGATATTCAGCTGCTCGTCCCATTCGATCAGTCGCGCGTTGCCGAGGCGCGGATCGGTTAGAATTTTCATCACCGCCGGCCCATCGCCGAGGTTTATCGCCCGGGCGAGTTGATCGATGCCACTGTGCTCGCCAAAGCGATAGTTGTGGGTCAGCAGGGCGGTGCAGTCCCCGATATCCGACGGCAATGGAGCCGGCTCGGCAGGTGCGGGAAGTGGGCAGAAGCGGTTGAGGCGCCGGGCAAACCCGTCGCGATAGGCGATCCTCGTTCCGGTGGGGCAGAGATCCCCCAATACCGCACCGGCGTCTACCGAGGCGAGCTGATCCTTGTCCCCCAGCAAAATCAACCGGGCCTCCGGGCGCAGGGCGGCGACCAGTTTGGTCATCAATGCCAGATCCACCATCGATGCCTCGTCGACGATCAGCAGATCCGCCGGGAGGGGATGGGCCCCGTGGTGCCGAAACTCGCCTGAGCCCCCGCCTCTCCAGCCGAGGGCGCGGTGAATGGTGGTCGCGTCGTGGGGAAGGTCGATCCCCTGGTCCACCAGGGAGGCGATTGCCTCGACGCGCCGCTTGGCGGACTGGATCGATTCACTCAAGCGCGCCGCCGCTTTTCCCGTGGGGGCGGTGAGCAGTATTTGCGGCGGAGTCGATGACTCCGCCCGGGCCTGTTCGAGGAGCAGGGACACTATTTTGACCACTGTCGTGGTCTTCCCGGTTCCCGGTCCGCCGGAGATGATCACCAACCCGCTGCGCAGCACGGCGAGCGCAGCGGCCAATCGCTGTTCATGGGGCGGAGTGCTCTCGGTGAGGGGGCCGAAATAGCGCGTCAGCCCCTCTTCCAGTAGATCCTCATCGATGCTGCCGAGCTCTCGGACCGCCCGACGCCGGAGCTCCCGGGCGAGCTGGCGCTCGTACTGCCAGTACCGGTGGAGATACAGCCGGTGGCGATCATCTATCACCAGCGGCGTTGCTGTTTGACCGTGCCCCACCAGCGGGCTCTGCTCCAGTGCCTCGAGCCAGGGAGAGAGTTCGGGCCAGCGGTGACCTTCGATGCGCTGTCCCTCTGCGGATTGGATCTCCCGGCCGGCGATGCGAGAGAGATCCACACAGACGTGTCCGAGTGAGGTAAAGCGGCTGGTGACCGCTGCTCCCAGCGCGACCCAGGGGTGATCATCCCGGCCCAACCGGACCATCGTGTTGGCGAAATGGAGGTCCAGTGCGGTGAAGAATCCTCGGTTGAACAAGTCGTCGAGCATCGACGGCCATCTTGTCAAAAACCGGCCCGTTCGGAAAGGGGAGTTTTCGAAATCAGGCGGTTCGCCGGATCACCACGATGGTCACGTCGTCGTGGCATTGGTAGCCGTCGAGCTCGGCGAGAATGGCCTGCTGAATCTGCTGGGTGGGATGCTGACCGGACTGCTGGAATACTTCGAGCAGGCGATCGTCACCGAACATCTCAACATTTGGCGCCTTCTGGTTACCGTTGTCCGAGACTTTCTTCGCCTCGGTGATACCGTCGGTGTAGGCGAGCATCGTGTCGCCGATGTTCAATTCGAATTGGTCATCGGAGACCATGTCCTTGATGTCGTCCACCACCCCCAGCCACATCCCCTTGGTCTCCACCAAATCGACCCCCTGGTGCTGCTTGCGGTAGACCATGATATCCTGATGCTGCCCGGCGAAGTGGAATTTACCGTCCTCGATGCAAGCGAGCACGGTCATGGTCATGTAGGTGTCATCATTGAGCTTTTGCATGTTGTCGGCGAGGATGCTGTTCACCCGGGTCAGCAGGGCGGACGGGGTGATCGAGGGTTCCATCTCCAGCACCGAGTGAATCGCTGTGCGGACCATCATCATGATCAGTCCGGCGGGAACGCCGTGTCCCGCCACATCGCCGATGACCACCCAGTCGAGCCCTTTGACATTGATGATATCGTAATAGTCGCCACCCACGTCGGTGGCCGGCTTCATGTAGGCGGAGATGTCGTAACCGTTGATCAGCGGGCTCTCGGGGAGCAAAATGGTCTGGAGCTTGGTGGCGATTTGCATCTCCCCCCAAAGGGCATCCTTGGTATCTTTGAGCTTGCTGTTCATCACCTCCATCTTGTCCATCGCCGTCTGCAGCTCCTGGGTGCGCTGGGTCACCTTCTCCTCGAGATTTTCGTTGAGGTGGGTCAGCTCGTCTTTTTTCTGGCTGAGATCTTCGTTGAGCACCTGTAGATTCTTGCGCATGCTGTTGATGCGATCGGCCAGTCCCAATGAGAGCAGGACCACCAACACCGAGGAGCCTATTTGCATGCCCCAGTTCGTGACGAACGTCAGCGGCAACGCCCCCAACGTTTTGGCGGCGTAGACCGACGCGCCGAGCAAAAAGAAGGAGAAACTCAGTGCCATGAACAGTCCGGGCCGGGAGCCGCGCACCGCGGCGAAGATGGAGAAGATCAGCACGGACATGCAGACTGATATCGCCAACAGGCAGGAGACGATGAGACTGATGCGATAGAATCCAAACAGGGAGAAGAGCCCCCACGCCCCCAAGACAAAGAGAAAGATGATCGCCGTCTTGTTGAGCTTGGGAAAGTGCTTCTTGCTCTCGACGTAGGAACGGTAGCTCTGGGCGATCCAGAAGGTTGTGGCGCAGATGAAAAACGGCAGACAGTTGTTGGCCCACCAATTGGAATTGGGCCACAAGTGCTGAAAAGCGAAACCGTTGATCGTCAGCTGCATCAGCACAAACGAAGTGATGAACATCACCAGGTCCAGATATCCCCGTTGACGCACCGAGACATAAATAAACAAGTTGTAGAGGATCATGATCAGCATCAAGCCGTAGAAGATCCACAAAACGGTGAGCTCGTTGAAAATCTTGTCCAGGCTCGCCTTTTGTGACCACATGATGAACGGAAAGTTCATCGAGCTGGTGCTCTCGATGCGCACGTAATAGGTCTGGGTGCCCGGGGGTTCCTGAAGTGAAAAGAGATAGTTGCGATAATCCAAGTCCCGGCTGTCGAATGGTCGGTGGTCACCGGTCTTTTTGATCACGAACCGGCCGTCTTGTTGGGGAACGTAGACATCGATTAAGTCCAGGATGGGGTAGTCGATTTCCAGATACCAGCTGATCGTCCGTGTAGTAGTATTGTTGACGGTGAACCTAAACCAGTAGGCCGAGCTGGTAAACCCGAAATTGAAATTGTCCTCGGTCGACGCCTGCCAGACCGCCGAAGGGGAGCGGACGTCGTCTAGGGTCAGCTGTTTGTCTTTGTCTTCAATGAATTCGACCTGGCGGCCGATCGAGCGTTGGGTGACCGAGTCGTCCAGCTCAATCGCTTCGAGTGCGACCGCGACTGGGGGAATCCCCATCACCAGTGCAATGGAGATCAAAATTGCAGTGGTGCGGTTCCAGTTTCTCGAACGGCCTCTCACACCATCATCGGCCATGTCGGTTCCCTTGAGACCGCGCTTTTAGCGTCGATCTGATATCAGTAAAAATGAAGCGTGATCCGTGATCGGTCAAACCGGTAGAGGCACAAAGAGACGGTGCCGATTATCGGCTGGATTTTCGGTTCGGATTGGGATAGCGATGATCGGTGTGATGGTCGTTGATGTCGTCATTCCGGTGCTGAACGAGGAGCGCGCCCTGCCCCAGGTGTTGGCCGAACTGCCCTCCTCCTTGATTCGACAGGTGGTCGTTGTGGACAATGGGTCCACCGATCGATCGGCCGAGGTCGCCCGAGACGGCGGCGCCCGCGTGGTCAGCGAACCGCGGCGGGGGTATGGTCGGGCAGTGTGGACCGGCATCTGTCAACTGATGAGCGATCCCCCGGAGGTGGTGGTGTTCATCGATGGGGACGCAGCGGACGATCCCACGGAGTTGTCCCGATTGGTCGAGCCGATCGCTACCGATGATGCGGATCTGGTGATCGGCTCGCGGACGACCGGTCGGATCGCCGAAGGGGCGATGCCCTTGGCCCAGCGATTGGGCAATCTCCTCGTGCCACTGATCATTCGCGCCCTGTACCACACCGAGACAACCGATCTCGGACCGTTCAGGGCAATCCGCTGGTCCAGCCTGATGGAGTTGAAGCTCATCGATCGGGGATTCGGCATCACGGTGGAGATGCAGATCAAGGCGGCCAAGCGGGGACTGCGGGTCGTCGAGGTCCCTGTCAGCTATCGGGCGCGGATCGGGGAGTCCAAGATCAGCGGTAATTTCAAGGTTGCGCTCACCGCGGCGCTGAAAATTCTCTGGACCGTGGCCAAGTACGCCGGATAGCCCCGGCTCGAAATCCGCCTCGAGCAATCCTCAGATCACCTGATCGCCTTTTCTAATCGCCCACAGCGCGGCCACTTGTTGGTAAAATGCTTCTAGGGGGAGGGTTGGTTCGAACACACAATTGAAAAAATTGTATTTGTCGAGGTTCCACTCGACTATTGCCCCGCGCGCTTGATCGAAATAGGCGGTTCCGGGCATGGGAGTGAGGATCGTATATCCCGCGTAGGCCACCCGGTGTGATCCGGCAAAGTCGGCCAACGCGGTGAAATCATCTGCCGTGTAGGTGCTCGGCACCAGGTAGTTGCCCCGAATCATGATCCCGTTGGCGTGGAGAATCTCCACTGCCTGGTCGATCTGCCGGGCGGTTATTGATTTGTGATAGGTGCTGAGCTCTTCGCTCCGAAATGACTCGAATCCGCAGATCACAACCTTCAGACCGCCCCGGGCCAGTTTTTCGATCAGCCCGGGATGGGCCACGATCGCGTCCGCCCGCAAATCCATGATGAAAGTTTTATCGATCCCTCGATCGACAATTTGGCCGAAAAGCCGATCGATAAACCCATCGTCCAGCCGGGTATTGGCATCGGCGAAGCGCACCACCGGGTAGTCCGTGAGCGTCTCGAGTTCCTCGATGATGCTGTCTGCCCGGCGCTGGTACTGCCGACCGTCGAATTGGGGCCAAATCGAGCAGAAGGTACAGCGATGGGCACACCCCAAGGACGAAAAGAGATAGGTCGCCGGATCAGTTGACCCACCGACCACATAGGTGGACAGCCAGCGCTTCAAATACTCTCGGTTGGGGCGGATGAATTCCCGGTCGGTTGCATCGACCGGGTGGGGGAGCGGTCTGGTGGGCTGCAGGCCCTCCGGCCGGTTGATCGCGATGCCGCACACCTCGGTGAGGGGCGTTGCCGCCGTCACCGCGCGGACGATATCAGCGAATATCGGCGCCGATTGTCCGGGACACACCACGTCGACACAATCATCCCGATAGTCCTGCGGACATAGGGTGGTGTGAAGCCCCCCGGCCACGGTGAGGATGTGGGGATCGACGCTCCTGACAACCCGCAGGATATCCAAGGCGGCGTTGTGCTCCGAGGCGATGGTCGTCACCCCAACGATGTCAGGTCGATAGCGCTCGAGGGCCTCTCGCACCAGCTGCTCCGGTGAGGCGGTGTTCGTCGGCAGATCGAGCTCTCCTTTGATGTCCAATACGGCGATTTCGCACAGGTGCTCCACCGCTGCGGCGACGGTCAACAAGCCCAACGGCGGGCCGATCAGTTTGCGGTGAATGAACGGTAGGGCGTCATCGGTGGCGTGGGAGAGGATCCCGTTGTGGAGCGAGCGGGGTGGATTGATCAGCAGTACGTTCATCAGGGGAACTTTAGGCGTTATCGGTGCGCTCGGTCAAATTGCCTGTCGACAAACTGCTCGTCGACAATCCGCCGGGTGAATCGGCGCTAAAATGCCACGGCCACCTGGGCGCCCACCAGCCAGATGGGATGGGGAAAGTACTTGGACTTGGTGAAGCCGACCCACCCTCCGTCGATCTTCAGGGCGAGCACAGCATTGGGTTTGAAATTGAACCCTCCGCGCAAGGTGAGCAGATCGAACTCCTTGATGGTGTCGTCCGGTTCGGACACCTCGAACATCAGGAACGGGGTCAGGGTCTTCGAACCCAGCAGTCTCTCCAGGGGCAGGGTCCAGGAGATCATGGTATAGGCCACCCAGCCCATGTAGTCCGGCTGGTACACCCCGGCGACCGGTGTATCGGTCATCGGAAAGCGCCGCACGGTTCGGGTCTCGTACTTGACCAAGGTGCGGGCATATTCCGCCTGCAGCTTCACCCCAAACAGCTCGATCAGCAGATCCAACGAGCCAGTGAGCTCTGAAAAGCGCTCGGTCTGTTCGGTGTCGAGCATGATGGGATCGATGGACGCGATGCTGGACACCTTGTCGGTGGAGTGACCGAAGTAGCCGTAGCCACCGAGCGAGAACGTGAAGTTTTCCCTTTCGTGGGTCATTTTCAATTTGAGACCGACGGCTTTGTCGTCGTCGAGATCGTAGACCTCGTCTGCCGGCCCGCGGCCGTTGGACACGGTTACAGCGTAGTCCAGATACAACGTCTCGGTGGGGAAGAACCGTCCGTGGATCATCACGCCGGTTTGCCGCAGGGGCACCAGTTCGGTCAGCATGATGTACGGGGCATAGGTGCCCAATAGTACCGGGTTGCCGTGATCCGTGTTCCAGATACCGAACGGTGTGATGAACCGTCCGGCCGTGACGCCGAACCAATCCGCCGGTTTCCAGGTCAGCTGAATGCGCTCGATGAAGATGCTGCCCAGTCGGATCCGGGAGGTGTCATGGGGATCTTGCACCGTTGTGTCCCGTCGCTCCAACAAGACGAGATCCACCGAGCCCAACGGGAGGAAGGTGAACTTGACCTCGGCCAATACCTGGAGCGACTCGGTCAAACGACTCAAGAAATAGAGGTTGAAGTCGGTGGCCACGAAGGTCCAATCTTCGGGCATCCCCGCCGCCAGGGCGTCGCCCTCCTTGATGAAGAATTTGGTCAATCCCACGTCAAAAAATCCGAACATCTGGAAAGTGGGTTCGAACTCCGACGAGACCTCTTCCAGCGCGTCGAATTCACTCTCGTCCAGCCGATCCGTCAGCTCTTCGATCTGTTCGGCTTGCTTGGCGTTGATCGCTTCTTGCTGGCGGTTTTTTTCCTCGAGTGCCTGTAGGCGGTGTTGAAGCGCTTCGACGGACTCAGCGGTGGCCGCAGGGGGCGCCTGGGGGGCTTTGTTTCTCTTCTGTTGCGGACCGGTGGGTTGGGCGATCCCCTGCAGGGCAAACAGTATCAGGCCGATCGCGACAAACCACGACGGTGCCTTGGTCGATTGAACCATGACTACCGCGCCGGCAGTACGTAAACGACTTTGGCCACGCCCTCTTTGAAATCCGCGCGGAAAACATAGCTCACCGCTGAACGCAGTTTGTACACTGCCTTTTGGGTGTTGCTGAAAGAGGTGGGTTCGGTCAGCCCCTTTTTGATTTTCGAGTTCTTCCAGTACTCCTGTTCTTCGGTTGAGGTCATGGCCAGCAGCTGTTGGCGAAACGCGTCCCGCAGGGGAGATCCTTCGCGGGCGTGAATCGGGATGACCTGTGAACCGGCGCGCCAAAACGATTTCTTTTTGAGAAAGATGTTTTTCAGCTCCTGGGGAGTTGTCTCGGCCACTTCGGCCTGCTGGTTGACCACCACGAGGATGTCTTGGGGATTTTGGGCGGCCGCACTCGACGGCTGTCCGAATGGGACAAGAAGGATTCCTAGCAATAGTGCCGTTCGTTTCATCGGTCTTCGTTCCCTCGTCTGCATCCTCAACCACTTTGACTGTCCGGTGGGGCAAAATATTTTGTTTTGCCCGGCGACCAGCGTGCCTTGGTGCATCAGCGCTGATGTGGAATGTTCTGTTCACAATACGCATACCCTCGGTCGAAGTGGAGTCGTCGATCCCTGTGGCGTCCGGGAAAAAATGATTGTCAGAACGCCTGTGCCGTTACGTCCTCGCTCAGGTCTCGGGGGTCATAGCAAAATTTCACGCCGCCGATATCTTGGCAGCCGTACTGGCTCGGCTCATTGTCGAGTACGGGATCGGTTTCGCCGATCCGACAGTCCCCGTCGCCTTGGCATAACGGCGCGCATTGCTTGGTCTGCAGGGTCGCCACAAAGCCCATCATGTCCACTTCACCGGACATCATCAGGAGGGCAGCCCCTGGCGGACAGCTGGTCATGGTCGCGTAATCCCCCACGACGGCGTTTTCGCAGACCATCGCATCCCCCTGACAGGCCACGGCCATCAGCGTGCAAAATCCGTTGGCAAAAAAGGTGCTCGCGCCCAGGTCACCGGTGGACGTGCGCATGCAGGCCAACTCCGCTCCGGTCCACGGTAGTGGTACGCTCTCACAGCCGGTGATGGTGCCTCCGGTGGGAATCGGCATGCCCATCTGCTCACACCCCTCCCCCTGGCACTGGCAGGGGCCGCCCAGACCGGAATCGCCGTCGGTCCCCCAATCTGTCGTATCCTGCTCGACGATGATGTGGCAGTTGCCCCCGTCGAAATAGAATTCATCGCCGCACCGTTCGCTGTCCGGTGGGGCACAGGCGGAGATGATCGCGGTGGAGAGAATGAATATCGTTAGTCGAACAATGGGTACACCCATCAGGACTCCTTTGCTATTGCTGTACAATAGCCAAACGGCCTAAGTCTTCATTATTAAAGACTTGAGTCCGCTGCTTCCATTATAGCATCTGGAGCGTGTGTCTGTAATATTATCGTGTCAGTGTTATGTATCGGGTAGGCGATTTATTTGAGTTTAAAGGGAAATTTGATCGTCATGCTCGGTCCGTTGAATTTGGGGAATCTCGCTTTGCGGACCGCCCGGGCAGCGCAGAGACCGACCGGCGTGCCGGCGTGGGTGCCCACCGCGTTGGCTGCAATAACCCGGCCGCTCTTGCTGATCACCACGGTCAGAGAGACCGATCCCCCTTTCCCTTCGCCGCAGCGCCTTACCGCGCCGGCTGCCGACTGCATGCCCTTTTGCACCTGTGAGCGGTTCAACGCCGTCGGTGGACTGTTCGGATTGGATTGACCCTTGGGTTGACGCGGTGATGTGTCTTTGGCCACCTCTCGATTCTTAGACTTCTTTTTTGGGGGAGGGGTGGTGGACGGGCCGAGCAGCTCATCGAGCTCGCTTTTGTCGGTAGACTTCCTCTTGTGCGTTGGCTCGCTTTTGGGCAAAACGGCTTTTTTAGGTGGCGCCTGTTTGGGCGGTGCTTTTTTGGGTAGCAGGGAGGCGACGGCGGTACGGGGAGCCGCTGAATTGCTCGGTTTGGTGGTTTTGGCCTTCGGTGGGGGGGCCGTGCGGCTGCGTTTGACCGGCACGGGAGGCTTGTCCGGTTGGGGGCGCAGGGCGGCGAGTTGACCGGACGGGGCTTTGAGCGCGGATTCGTCAACGGCCTGTGTCGGCGCGGCCTGTGGGGTGGGTAATTGTTCGGTGAGGTCCCGCTTGAGCATGGCGATTCGCTGTTCCAGCATGGCCAGTTTGCCCTGCTGGGCCAGACGAGCGGCGTCGTCCTCCCGGTTGGCATAGGTGACGAAAAAGGCGACCAAGGCTGCCACCGTCAACGCGAGGCCACCGATCAGCGCGAGTTTGATCCGCTTTTTGAAGCGCTCCGCATCGGTCTCGGCCAATGGGGCGCAGTAGCTGGGCATGGCGTTTTTCTCGCCGAACGAAATGAGATCATTGACCTCCCCTTCGGAGAGTATCGGTTCTGGCTCGGGTTCGAGTGTATCGGCCAGAGAACGCATATCTATAAGTCCCGATCCTACCTCATGGTTGGGGTTGGAGCTGTCCTCCCCGTCGGTGACCGCCGAATTTCCCGGTGGCTGGAGACTCAGGGCCCCATCGTCTTTGCGGGACGCGCTGTTGTTTTCGGGTTGCATGATGATCTCCTTCTCTTGGCTGTCTTACCGTCGCCCATACGGTTTTCCTATTAGTTGTCTTGAATCGAATTTTTATGTCAATTTGTTTATTTTTTCAAAGTCATTGTGAATTATTCTGGTTCGTGGGCAGAGAAGGGGAGCAAATATATGGCGACAATGGTAAACGGGATAAATCTGCTTATTGGATCGATTAAGTGGGTGAAGTACTAAGCTATGAGCCCAAGCTAGACGGACTCGAGCGATTGTCGAGGGGGGAGCGTGTCCCGGCTGGCGATCATGCATAGAATCCTGTTGTGGTAGGTGTAGTCCAGCTTGAACCCGGCTTCGTGGACAATGCGGTAGAGTCCGAGCTGCGTCTTGCGCCGGTTGGGTGATTCCATCAGCGCTTGCAGCCGGTCGTTGTAAAGTTTGGCTGGATCGCTGGTTCGTTTGATCGCCGAGATGATCGCCTTCAGCTCGGCCAAGTCGTCGTTTGCGGGGATGCCGTTGCTCACCTGAATCGTTATCTGCTGCCCGGTCAGGCGTAGCTCGAATTGAATCTCCTCCATGCCCGGGACCGCGGTACCGTACTTGATTGCATTCTCGCATAGCTCCGAGGCGCAGATGATCATCAGCTCGGTTGGATACGCCACTTCGGCGTCGAATTGTCGCTTAATTTTCTGACAAATTGTCTCGATCGTATTCCAGTTGCGTGTACCTTGGTGGGTGATTTTAATGTCGGTGTCCAAGTACCACTTTCCCGGTGATGGGGCGACATAGTTTTTATATCTGATATTTATTGGTGTTCAACTAACTATTTTCAGGTTGGGCGGAAGGATCCCCGTTCACGCCGAAATTTTGTCACCCCACGAGGGGGATACCGTCACTCGTCGAGGGTAATTCCCATGTGCCGGTGCAACGCCTCTGCCACTGCCGCCGCAGACGCCAACTCGGTGACAGTCCGGTGGGTCTGGTGGGCAATGGTCAGTTGTCGGTCTTTTATCGTCACACGACCGTCCGGGAGCGCCAGGGTGGCGAGCCGGTGCTGGGTGAAAGTGGATTCAGGGGAGGTCTGCGTGTGCTGGCACATCGGCCCGAACGCCTCGAGTTGATGGGCCACCGTGGAGAAGAGGAACCGCGGTTTCCAGGGCTCATTTTTTTTTTGGTATAAAAGAGCGAGCGCCTCACCGTGGGGCGCGATGCGATAGGTAAACCCCTCAGATGTCGCCGTCATTCGGCCGGTCAGATCGAGCGGTTCGCGGCAAGACTGGCCGTTGCCCACATCGACGAGATAGTTCTGATCGAGGGTCACATTGAGCACCAGATGGTCGAATTCCGGACCGGCGGTGCCCTCTTTGACCATTCGAGCGGACAGCCTGGCCACAGGGAAGCCGATGTGTCGGAGCAGCTCAAAGAACAGGGTGTTGTTTTCGTAGCAGAACCCTCCCCGACGGCGGTCGACTATTTTGCGATATATCTTCTGCGGCTCGAGTTCGATCGGCCGGCCCAGATGGATGTCGAGGTTCTCGAACGGGACAGTGAGGAGAAAGGCCTGTTGCAACGCCTTCAACGTCTCGAGGGAGGGATCGGTCGCGCCGCGGTAGCCCAACCGGTTCAGGCAGCGCTCCACATCAAAGGTCTGATTTGCGCCAGGGCGTAGGATTAGGCGCCCTCGAGATCAAATTCGGGCATCTCGAACCAAAACCCCATGCCGGACAGGGCATTGAGCTCGGCCTGGACCAGCGCCAGATGTCCTTTTTCGATTTCCACGAAATCGGCAAAGAAGTCCCGCTCCTCCCCTTTGAGGGTGGCGACCATTTTTTCGTAGAAGCCGCTGGTTTCGAGCTCCATTTCCCGTGCCTGATCGAGCAGGGTGAGCTCTGCCGCCGGCGCGGTCCGATCCTTGAGGGTGTTTTCTATCTTCTTTACTTCCTCTTGAATCATCTCTACGGATGGCAGCGCCGTCTCGATTTTGAGCTCGGCGATTTTGCCTTGCTCTTTCCAGGCCGCCAGGTGCTTCTTGAGATAGCCGACGTGGTCGGATTCTTCCTGGGCCAACAGCTTAAAGATGCGTTTGCCGACCGGGTCATCGGTCGAATTC
>JANQET010000231.1 GCA_028278265.1 Myxococcota bacterium | reverse complement strand
ACCAGTTCATGAGCACCGGCGATCACCGCCCCCTGGCCGAGCACGATGAGGGGGCGTTTGGCGTTGCGAATCACGGCGGCCGCCCGGGTCGCCGCCTCCGGGGCCAACGGGCGGGTGGTCACGTAGTAGGGCAAATCCGCGTCCGGCGCCGAGCCCCTGGTGCTGGTCTGGAGTTGCACGTCCTTGGGCAAATCAATGTAGACCGGCCCGGGTCTGCCGGTGGAGGCGAGATAAAACGCCTGATCGAGGGTGGCCTCCAGCTTGTCCACATCCCGCACCTGGAAGTTGTGTTTGGTGATGCTGCTGGTCATGCAGATCATGTCGCATTCCTGAAAGGCGTTGTTGCCGATCAGCGGTGTGGCGACCTGTCCGCCGATCACCACCAGGGGGGTGGAGTCCAGATAAGCGTCCATGATGCCGGTGATCAGGTTGCTGGCCCCGGGACCGCTGGTACCGATAGCCACGCCGGGTTTTCCAGTGACCCGGGCATAGGCCTGGGCCGCGTGAATCGCCCCCTGTTCGTGGCGCACCAGTATGTGCCGCAAGGCATCCTGACGGTCGAGCAGCTCGTCGTAGAGGGGTATGACTGTCCCCCCGGGAAAGCCGAAGACCAGCTCTACACCGTGTCTGAGCAATGAGTCGACGGTGATTCTGGCGCCGCTGCGCGGGGCCTGTTCAGGTCGGTGGTGGGGTGTTTTCGCGTGAGATCGCGCTTGGCTCGGTTCTGGATTCATTGTCGATAACCTCGATTTTCACCAAAAAAAAACCCGCTCACTTTCAGTGAACGGGCCTGTTTGCGACCGGGTTGTAGCGCTTGGCTACGGTCCGCTACGCAGGCCCCAACCCACGGCAATAATTAGTAGGATGCTAATCAAAGCGATGAAGGGGTTGGTGCTGGTAGCAACTGATTTCATTTTTTCAACTCTCAAGGTGCAGTATCGCCGCAAACCGTCCGAAGTCAAGATAAAAGGGTGAAAAAACAACTTTTTTCCACCGCTAATTCATCGAAATGATTAATCAATGCTATTAGTTTGAACTAAGAACAAATCCTTGTCGTTTACACTATCCTATAATGGATCGGGTAATGGATCGGGCCCCCTTGCTGTTTTTAACAGAACGGAGGGCAGGCACGGGGCCTACGCACGTTTTCGATCTCGCCGTTGGGGCCTCTGTAGTGGCCCGGTTGAGAGGCCGGTTCGCGTTTTACCGCGGATGTTGCTACATAAACAGGAGGGCTCAATCGACGGGGTGTTTTTGGTAGTGGACGACACAGAGAGGATTGGCAAATGTGGAAAACTCAACCGCGGCCTCGGCCTGGGCAGTTGACAATGATCGCAATGCTCCTGATCTCAGGCGCCTGCGATGACCCCCCAACTCACTTCACCGTCGATACCGATTCTGCTGACGGTGGCGTGGATACGGACGGAGATCCGGCAGAACGCCCACCGACCACATTGAAAGAGACCATTGTCAGTGTCCTTCCCGCAGAAGATTTGATGGGAGAGCAGACCGATCCGGATCGCACGGATTGGGGGATCACCGATATCGGTCCGGGGGAGCCGTTCATCCCGCGCAACGACATGGGCATCAAAGGGCCGACAGATAGTCGACAACAACAGGAGGTGCGGCGCTCGATCGCCTACTTCCTCCATGTGACCGATTCCCAGATCATCGACGAGGAGTCGCCGGCGAGATTGATCCAGGGGGACGAAATGTTCGACTCGGCCTATCGCCTGCAGGAGGCCTGGTCCAGTCATTTTCTGGAGGCCACGATTCGCACGGGCAATGACTTCGCCGCGGTCTTTCCGTTCGATTTTGCCCTATTCACCGGAGACATGATCGACAACATCCACCGCAACGAGCTCAGCTGGTTTTTGCAGGTGATGGAGGGGGGACTGATCGACCCTGATTCCGGTCAAGACGACGATCCGAGACCCGGCGCAGAGAACGACCCCCACGATCCGTTCATGGCCGAGGGGTTTGCCCGAGGGATTCCGTGGTATTCGACGATCGGCAATCACGATGATCTGGCGCTGGGCAACGGCCCCTTGATCGACTGGATGCTGGCCGATCCGACCGGTGATACCACCTCTGAGCTCTCTAATACCGTGGAACCGACCTGCCTCGCCGCTCCCTTTTTCCCCACCGAATCGCCCCTCCCCGCGAGGTGCTTCTTGCCGCCGATGGCCGAGTACACCAGCACCGCGGTGATCCCGGATCCGGAGCGGGCCTTCATCGCCCGGGGGGATTGGTTGTCCGCCCATTTCGGGACCGCGACCGTCCCCGACGGGCACGGGTATACCCAGGCCAATTTGACCGACGACAGCGCAAACTACGTGGTCGAACGCCCGATTCCGGGCGTTCCGCTGGTGGTGATCAACGTCAACCTGGTCGCCGAGTCAGGACAGTGGGGGGTGCTGGACGAGGCCCACCGCACCTGGTTGATAAGCGCATTGGAACAGGCCCAAGCGACCAAGAGGGCGGTGATCGTGGCCAGCCACCACACTTCCAACAGTATCAACGACGAGGGACAGCAGGCCGAGTTGATCGCCCTGCTCAACGCCTATCCCAACGTGATCGCCCACATCGGCGGCCACACCCATCGCCACCGCATCACCCCCCACCCGCCGCCACCGACCGGGACCGCGGAGCAAGGCTATTGGGAAATCGAAACCGCCTCTGTGATCGATTGGCCGCAACAGTCGCGCATCATCGAGATCGTCGACAACCGCAACGGTACCGGGGATATCTATTGCACAGTGATAGACTACCAAATTCCCCAGGAGATGCCGGTGCTCGAGGGGGGACGGTTCTACGCCCTCTACGACGTGCAGCAGGGCGCGGGCTACAACGGCGCCGGAGAAATCACCGATCGGAATGTGGTTCTACGCTTTGCCTGGCCCGCCGAGATCGCCGAACAGCTGGCCGTGCTGGGGAAGAGGGAAATTCAATCACTAAAATTCGAGACGATGTAGAAAGAGGCAAGTTTCCCAGAGAGAAATGAACCAAGAAAGGCGTTTTAGAGGCAACCAAATTCCTTTTTAGACCTTTTTGGGAATCAGACAGTACAAATATCGACCCAAATCGCCCAAAGACAGCTTGAGTTGCACTATCTTTCGACCCTGAGTTCTGCCCGCTCCGGGTCATACATCTTTTGATCCAGGTGTGCAATTGGCACACTGTGGCACACCCCAGTGCTTAAAACCATTTGAAATTGCTTACTTTTATCATGGCATGTAACTTGCGGCAATAGCAGCCCCAGAAACGGAGGATATGCAATGTTCAAACGTGAACAATTAATCGCTATTGCGGTTGTGGCGTTGCTCTTTGCGGCCTGCCATGTGACAGGCAATCAAACAGATGTGGATTCGGGAAACGATGGAGAGACCGGTGGGGATGCGGACGCCGATTCGGACGCAGATACCGACTCCGACACCGACTCAGATACCGACACAGATATTGATGCAGATACCGACACAGACACCGACGGGGACACGGAGACGGAGCTGGATACGGAAACCGATCAGCCTGAACCCGATTGCGACGACATCACCTGCCCGGAGATTTGCCGGGCCTATGTCGATGGGGATGTAGCCACCTCCGGGGACGGCAAGAGTTGGGCGACAGCCTACAAAACAGTCAGCGGTGCGCTGGACGACATGACAATTTTGGGACGGTGTTGTGGCCCCTGTCAAATCTGGGTCGCCGAGGGCACCTACTTTACGTTCGTCAATGGACCGCAAGATACGAATCAGCTGCACCCCGGGCTCGAGCTCTACGGCGGTTTCAACGGAACCGAGACCGCGCTCGAACAGCGAAATTGGGAGGGCCACCGCACCGTGCTCGACGGCCACCGGGCAGAGAACAGCGAAGATCGCGTCTACCATGTGGTCACGTGCAGCGACGAGGCGCGCCTCGACGGCTTCAAAGTCACCGGCGGCAGAGCACAGGAGAACTACGAGCTGGAGAACACCAAGAACGGGGGCGGCATTTACTGTCAGGGTACCTCCCCGGTGATCGCCAACTGTATGGTCGAGCGCAACGCGGCCCGCACCACCGGCGACGAAATGGGATCTGCCGGTGGCGGGATGTACGTCACCGGCGGCTCACCGACTATCCTCAACACCATCTTTTCTCACAACACTGCCAGCGCTTATTCCGACGCAATGGGGGGTGGTCTGTTCACCAGTGGTGGGGCGCCGGTTATTCGCGATTGTGTTTTTCAGGACAACACTGCCCAGAACGGCGGTGGTGCTTACTTCGCCAGCGGCTCGCCGGTGGTCGAGCGGACCTCTTTCATCTACAACTCTGCCGACGGCACTGCGGAAATCAGTCCGAGTGGCTATGGCGGCGGCGTCTACCGGGCGAGCGGATCGGTGTCCTTTTCGAGTTGTCTGTTCACCCGAAATACCGCCGAACCGAGTGTCCAATCCGATGGAGGCTCTGGCGGAGCGTTTTATGGTGCCGCCGGCAGCGCCCTATTCACCAACTGCACCGTGGCAAACAACACCGGAATGGTCAGCACCGGCGGGATCCACGACAATAACGCGACCGTGGTCAACTCCATTGTCCGGGACAACACCAACGCTCAACTGGTAACCGACGGATCGGTGACCTTTAGCAATATTCAAGGAGGCCCGACCGACAACGGCAATATCGACGCGGATCCCCTGTTCGAGGACCCGATGGTCGAGAAGTACCGGCTACTGTCCGGTTCACCGTGCATCGACGCGGCCGACGGTTCACTGGCCCCTGAATTGGATATCGACGGGAATTCCCGGGTGGACGATCCGACCACCCCCAATACGGGTGAAGGGCCCCCTTGGGCCGACATGGGCGCCTACGAATTTCCGCCGGCAAACGATATTGTAGTCGATCACAACACCGAGTTGGTATGGCTCCGCGAGATTCCGGGGACCGATTACCAGTGGCATGAAAGTGACGACTTCTGCCGAACAGTCATCGCCGATACTTACACTGACTGGCGCATGCCCAGTCTAGAAGAACTCGAGCAGATTTATCCGTACGTCAAAGCGCTGATTCCCGATGTCAATACAACGGATTATTTCGCAGCCAGATACTGGTCAGCGGATTTTGCCGGATATGTCATTGACGACGGGGAGGATCAGGAAACCTACTATGTGATTCATTTTGACGACGGAATGACCGAAGAGTACTTTCACTGGGCAGAACTCGGCGTATTGTGCGTGCACGATTGATGCCCAAATGCCCGGTTATTGCTATCAATTGCTGCCTCCAGCACCTCGATCTGGGCGCTCAGCGGCTTGGCAGAAAAAAGCTCGGGTGATAATTGACGACTCATCTCGGTGCTTTCCTCACTCGCCGCTTCATTTGGACTTCGGGGTATTAGAAACGGAAATTATTTTTCTGCGGGCCCAAAGATCTCTTCTCTCCACTTTAGCAGATTGGTCATCTCTTCACTTCGCTGCCAAATCTCGGCCGCTTGATCCTCGCTCATTGCCGAATATCTTATCGGGTCATGCTCAAATTTGCGTGCCAGGAGAATCATGCGATACCCCTGTTGGGCGAGCGCTATCGCGGTCGATTTCCCGATTCCCGTATTGGCGCCAGTGATCGCAACTACCCGATCGTCAATCATGAATCACTCCTTGTCACCTCCCGGTCCGGGGTGTTCTTGGGTGCTCTTTTTACCCGCCGCGATTGTTTGCTGCCAACTTATAGCCTCCATCGGATACGGGCTACTTCTTGACTTGCCAATGGTCGGAGATTTTGGTCGGATCGTTGTGCGAAGCGCAGCTCACGGTCAGCGTTGTCTGCTGAACCCTGAAATGGCAGAAATGGCGCCAATCCCCCCGGCCGGCGACGAGTATTTCGCTGCAGTCGTAGCGATCTTTACGACTGTTGTTCTCGACCGTTGCTCGCCTGTCGCTGTCAATGGCCCGAGGAGCGGCGCCTCCGGCACTGCTGTTGATGTACACCACACCACCGTCAACGCATTTCCCCCTCACCATCGAGCAGGTTCGTTCGTAAGTATGGGAATGGGCCACAAAAACAACATCAATGCCGTGCTGTTCAAATAGAGAGATCCATTCCAACCCCGCGGCGAATGGTTCTTTTTTGTTACAGGGATAAACCGGATGATGGAAGAAGACAAACTTCCAGGTGGCACCGGATACCACCGGACGGCTCAGCAGTTGAGAGAGCCAGGCGGTTTGCGCTGAGCTGGGATGGACGCTATCTAACACAATAAAAATCGCGCTTTGATATGGGATCGCAAAATAGATGCCCTGCTCACTCACATGACCAAGGGATTGTTGGCCGGGCAGGAACCGGTTCCAATTGCGATACCAGTCGGCGGCGTTCACATCGTGATTCCCCAAAACACCGATATACCGAATCCAATTTCCCCATTGATAGGTGTTGGTACGGAACAGGCTCTGCCGCACGATACCCGAAGGATCGTTGGGCACGGAACAGTTCAACGCCGCGCCGGCCAGAGCGAGGTGGTGCTCGTGCCACTGCTTGGCAGTTCCATCGGCTGTGATATCGCCGTTGACAAACAGGGCGATGGCGTGGGGATCCATAGCCGCCATACTGGTCAGATTGGTTTGGAATTCTTCAATTTCACTCCGGGTATCCCCGGTGACAAAAAAGCTGAACGACTCGGGGTTCTTCGGGAGATCACTTTTGTTTTTCCGAACGTCGGATTGGCCCGGGTCCTCAACGGATGTCAAACCTTCACACAATGTGGAGGATAGGCCGGATTGACAAGCTCCGGGGAACAAGGCGATGACGAACCACCCGACCAACCAGGTTCGACAGTCAGCTCGACCGAGTGACTCTCGTCGTACCGGCAAGGGGTCAACCCGCATGGCTTCGATTCAACGCGGCCATTTTATTCTGCTCTTTTCGTTTCATCTGATCGTTATATATATAACACGATTGAAAAGTTTTTGCGCTTCACCCCATACGCCGACTTTCCATGCCAGCGCCCCGACCTTCGAATGCGAAGAGGGCCTCGAACTCAATTGCAGTCAGGTACCGACAGAAAGGTCGGGCCCGGCTCCCACTCCTACGGGATCAACTTGTACTTCTTGAGCTTGCGGTAAAAGGTTCTGCGGGGGATGCCCAGTTCTTTGGCTGCCATGGTGCGGTTCCACATGCATTTTTCCAAGGCTTCAGCGATTCGCTCCTTCTCGCTCCTCACCGACTGGGGCAGGGAGGGACCGGCTCCTGGGCGGGGTGGGGTCGAGGGGGGACGCACCGTCAAGGCTTGATCTGTAAATGAGGACGCTGCCATCGGTTCGCTGCCATCGTGGATGATGACCGCCCGGCGGATCGATTGCTCCAGTTGACGGACGTTGCCCGGCCAGCTGGTGGTGATCAGCGCTTCTAGCGCCTCTTTGGAAAAACCCGGGTTGCTCTTGTTCATCGTGGCGCACTCCCGCTTGAGGATCCGCGCGGCCAACAGGGGAATGTCCTCGACGCGCTCGTTCAACTCGGGGAGATCGATCACGACCACCTGCAGGCGATAGAGCAGATCCCGGCGCAGCCGCCCCTCCGCTTCGAGGGTCTCCAAGGGAAAACGGCTCGAGGCGATGAGCCTGAAGCGGGCTTCCACTTGTCTGACGTCTCCCAACGGTGTGTAGCTGTTCTCCTGGAGCACCCTGAGCAGAATCACTTGCATTCGCGGGGACATCTCTCCGATGTCGTCGAGATAGAGCGTCCCTCCCGCTGCCGCGCCCAACACTCCCTGGCGGTCTTCCGCCGCCCCGGAGAACGATCCTCGGCGGTGCCCGAACAGGGTCGACTCGATCAGGGTTTCGGGAATCCCTCCGCAGTTGAGTGAGACAAACGGTCCATCCTGTCGCTCTCCGATATCGTGCAGCACCCGGGCCAGCAGATCTTTTCCCGTGCCGCTCTTGCCGACAAAGACCACCGGAACGTCGAGATTCTTCACCCGCTCGATCATCGAAAACACCTGCTGCATCGCGGATCCCGACCCGATCACCCCGTGAAAATCCTGATCCGTCTTCAGCTGCTCCTGCATTCTCTCGAGTCGCCGCTTGGTGATGCTCAGGTCCACATCCTTGGCCTCCAGATCGGCCAGCTTACTGGCCAACGTGGTTTCCAACGCCTGATGCATCCGGGTGAGCTCGGCCTCCCGAGTGCGCGCCTCCTCGATCAACCGGGCCTGGGAGATGGCAATCGCCACCTGGTCGGCGAACGCATTGAGCACGCGAAAATCCTTGCCCTCGAACTTGCCCTTTTGAAACCGGTGATCCAAGTACAGCACCCCCAGCGACCGACCGCGAAACCGGAGGGGGAAGCAGGCCACCGACTTGAGCTGGAGCTCGTGAATCGAGAGGAACTCATTGAACCGCTGGTCTCCCATCGCATCGACGGTCACCACCGGCTCCCCATCCAGATGAACCGACTCGGCGATCGATTGGCTGAACCGCTTGAACGCATCGAGGACCTTGGATTTGCCCATGTCCCGCGCCGCATGCACTTCCAGCCTCTGTTCACCTGCCAGCAGGACGAGCCCGCGCTCTGCACCGGTGAGATCGATCACCGCATCCAAAATCGCTTCGAGCAAGTGGCTGAGGTCGTCGTCGACCAACAGCCGTTTGTTGAATTCGAGCACCTGGTAGAGCGCCTTGGCCTCTGCGTCGAGGGGCTGTTGCAGGTGTGCGGAGAGGGTGGACGAGGGCATGGAGGAGGAGGCCAACTGGTCCAGCAATTGGCGCACTTCCGTGCGTCGGACGTCCTGCCAGAAGGCCCACCGATCCGCGGTCTGAAACCCGGCGGAGAGCCGCTCCAGTTGCTTTTCCGCGTCGCGCAGACAGCGGCGGCCTTGAAACTCATTGTCCCGTTCGATATACGCTCGCGCGGCGACGAGCTGTGCCTGCCAGGTCAGATCCCGCAGTCCTTCCCCCTGCTTGTCGGTAAGCTGTTCCAAAGAAGCCATCCCCTGCTCGAACTGTCCCCGGGCCATGGCCAGAGCGCCCCGCTCCAACAGCAACTTGGCGTCGAAATCCCGACCCACGTCTTCCCGTTCCCGGCGGCAGGCGTTGTCGATCAGCGCTCGAGCCCGCGCCACATCCCCCGGGCCGTTGCGCCAGAGCAACCACCCCGCCTGATACAACTCCACCTCTGCGGCGATCGCCTGACGTCCCAACCGCTCGAACCCCTCGAGGGCCTGCTGGTAACAAGTAATCGCCGAGTCCACATCCCCCTGGGCGCCCCACAGATCCCCCTTGAACTCCAGCGCCCAAAAGCGCTGCTCATCCAGATGGAAGGCCTGGGCCTCGGTTTCGACTTCGTCGAGCAGCAGCTGGGCCCGCTCGAACCGCCCCACCTTGACCAACGCCAGCGCCAAGCTGGCGCGCACCTGCAACCCCTGCACCGGATTGGCCACTGCCCGGGCCAGTCGCGCGGTCTCCTCATAGCTGACCAATGCTTCGGGCCAGCGCTCCAGCCACATCTTCAAATCGCTGAGCACCAGCTGGTCCCGCATCAGGCGCGGCAGATCGCCGATGGTGCGGTTGAGCTCAATCGCCTTTTCCAACTCTTCGACCGCTCCGCCCAGATCGCCGGTGACCTGGTGGACCCAAGCCTGCACCCCGAGGGCCAGGGCAATCGATCGCCGGTCCCCGGCGGCACGCGCCTCGGTCACCGCCTTTTTCGCTTGGGCCAGGGCGGTATCGTGATTCCCCGCTTGGGCCGACGCCTTGGCCAGAATACCCAGTAGATCCGCCCGCACCGGATCCGCGGGCTGCGCCCGACTGAGGCCTTCGACGGCCGAGGCCTGGCAAGCGGCCAACTGATTTCGCTTGAACTCCACATTGGCCAACTCCCGCAGGGCCCGGGACTCGTCCGCCGGATTCTCGCCGATCTCGAGCGCCTTGTTCAGACAGGCTGCCGATTCATCGAGATCCCGCCGCAGGTTGTACAGTCGCCCTAACAGGAGCAGCGCGCTGCGTCGCAGCTCCCGGTCGGTTTGCTGGGTCAGCGGGAGCAGGTACGCCTTGGCCTCCGGGTAGTCGCCGATGGCCAAACAGGTGCGACCCAAATCGAGCGCCACTGCCGGCGCCTCGGGTTCCCCGTGGAGCACCTCGCCCATCGCCTCGAGCAGCTCCCGTGCGGCGTGCAATGCCCCCAGACGGGTCAGTGCCTGAGCAGTTTGGCGACCCTGTGCTTTTACGATGGCCACCTCCTGACCGCGGGCTGCGTGCAACACCTGTTTGGCCTCATCCGGCACGATTTTCCGCGCGCGCCGATGGGAGGCCACGCGCCGTTCCTCGGTCGCGCTGAACAGCACCTCCCGGCCCAGGGGCTTGGTCGTCACATGCCAGCCGGCCGGGCCGTGCCGCATCCAACCGCCCGCTTCGAGGGCGGTCAGCTGTGCCGATGCGAGGTGGGGATCGATATCCGCCACCTGAGCCAGCTCAGCCGGACTGCTCGGCCGTTCAAGCACTGCCGCCGCCTCCAGCAGACGGCGCTGCTCCCCCTCGAGAGAGGAGAGCCGTTCACGCCAATAGGCCTCGAGGGGCCCGGGAGGACCGAGGTGTTCCAACCCGGCCAACCCCTGATCGGCGGTGGCCAAATCCTTGAGCAAGGTGGTCACGAAGAGGGGATTGCCTCCGGTATGGGCCAGCACGCGCTCGACTGCCTCGTCATCGGCACGGCCCAGAAATGAAACGACCAGTGAGGACACCTGCTCCGGACCCAGCACAGGCAGCACCACCTGGGCCCCCTGACCGAGCTGCTCGGCCCAGGAGACCCCCGCCTCGATCGTGGCCAAGATGGCCACCCGATGGCTCGGGCGAACCGCCGCGGTCAACCCGCGCAGCATCTTCAGCGCTTCGGGGGAGGCTTGCTCGGCATCGTCGATCAACACCAACAGCTGGTGGTCAACCGCCTTGCCCAAGACCAGTTCGGAAAATTTGAGGGTCATCGCATCCAGGTCGATCCCGGCGGATTGGGGGTGGGCCAACAGATCGCACAGATCCCCTGCCGCCCCTTGGGTCACCTGATCCAATATGGCGACAATCGGCCGGAGCAGTCCCCCTCCGCGACAACTCGTCTCGACGACGAGCATGCCGTTGAGTTGGGCCCACCATTTGATTTCCCGCAGAAAAGCGCTCTTCCCCGTGCCCAGCGCCCCCTCGATGACCCACAACGGGGCCGCCTCGACATCCGCCTTGATCGCGTCGCTGACCGCCTGTTGTACCCGCCCGAGCTCCTTGTCTCGCCCCAAGGAGAAGTCGACCACCGGATGATCGGGCAGGGGATCATCCGGTCCGCCGTCCTCGGCCAGCGCCAACAGGCTCGCCTCCAGCTCGAGAATATCGGGAAAACGGTGATCCGGCTTCGGGGCCAGCAAGCGCTCGGTGATCCCGGACAGACCTTCGAGAATTCGGCTCTCCTTAGGGGTGGTGGGCTCAATTCGCTCGGGCTTGAGGACCGGCCGATTCTTGCCCAGGTGCCCGGCAACCACCTCGCTGGAGGATCCGGTGAAAGGGGGATCACCGGAGACAATATCGAAAATCGTCGCTCCCAGGGCATAGAGATCAGCGCGGGCATCGGCCGATCGCCCCTTGATGATCTCCGGGGCCATGTATTGCACTGTTCCCCGGCGCATGGCGTCCTGACCACAGGCGCGGACGAACGAAAAGTCGATCAAATGGGCAACGCCGTCCGGGGCCTGAATGATGTTTCCCGGTTTGAGATCCCCGTGAACCAGGCCGCGCTGATGCAGCGGTTTCAGCGCCCGACAGATCTCCACCACCAATGCCAGCAACGCTGTCGGGCTCATCCCGTTGGTCGCTGCCCGCAGATCCTTGCCGGTCACGAAGTCGCGGGTGAAGAAGATCCGTCCGTCGCTCGTGGCGCCGAAATCGTGAACTTCGGATAGCCGGGGATGGCGCAAGCCGGCGAGGACCTCGAATTCGTGGCGAAACGCCTGTCGCCACTCTCCGGTACCCTGGGGCCGAAGGAGCTTGATCGCGAGCTTCTTGCCCCCCAAGAATCGGTCCTCGACCAGGTAGACCGCCCCCTGGGCCCCCTCGCCCAGCCGGCGAAGGTGTCGATAGCGGTATTCGTCAAATGGGAGCTTCCCGTTTTGTCGGGTCTGCGGCTCTTCTTCGGGTGTGCGCATGTGTGCCATAAGGCACATATTGGCACAGCCCGACCCTTACGACAATGAATTTACCAAATGGGATTGGGGAATGTCTCAACCACAATGTCTCATGACACAACGTTTGAGTCACCCCCGGTTGCCCAGGCTGGACTATGACTCAGCCACCTGGAACCCGGCCTTTTCCACGGCCTCGACCAATGCGGAGCGATCAACCGCTTCGCCCTTGATCACCACCACCCCGGCCTCCCGGTCCGGCAACGCTTCGTCGACGCCGGGAACCGCCTCCAGCGCCTGTTTGACATTGGCTTCACAATGGGCACAAGTCATGCCATTGACTTTCATCGCGTTCTCCAGGGGGTCCAATTCCCCCCCGTTCCCCCATCGCTTGATGCGGCCAACGATTCGTCTGCCCAGCAAGAAGCCCAACAGGGCGAGCAGCGCTACTGCGCTTCCCACCGCAAGCCAGTCGACCCCGTGCTCGTGGGTCACCGGCCCGGCGGCCCCGGAGCCGCTCAGGACGAAATCAAACAACAGACCGAAAACGATGCTCAGCGCGGCAGTCGTGCCGAGATAAATCCCCAACACCCGCCAGCCGAACGTGCGCAGCACCGCGCCCATCGTGGCCGCGTTGGTCGCCGGACCGGCCATCAGAAAGACCAACGCAGAACCGACCGGCATTCCCGCGGCGATCAGCGATGCGGCGATGGGAACCGATCCGGTGGTGCACACATAGAGGGGCAAGGCGATGGCCAATACCAGTCCCATTCCGCCAATTCCTTGGATCCAGCCCACTTCGGCGAGATATCCGGCGGGCAGGGCCAGGGTGATCGCCACCGAAACGAGCACCCCGATGACAATCCAGATGTCGATCGACCCGAGTATTTCGAAAATCGAATAGCGAAATATTTCCTTGAACCGATTCTCAATCGGTGGCTTTGCAGCGGGCAGTTGTTCAGCTGCGTCGGGCCTGGAGCGGGGCTCGGTGACATTGACGAGGATCCCGCCGATCATGCCGGTGACAAACGCGGCCACCACCTTGAACAGGGCAAAGGGCCAGCCGAGGAACGAGGCGCTGACCAGCACCGAATCCACCCCGGTTTGGGGGGTGCTGATCAAAAATCCGGTCGCCGCGCCGCTCGAGGCCCCCTGGTGCTTGAGTCCCATCGCCGTGGGCACCACTCCGCAGGAGCACAGGGGCATCGGTACGCCGATGAGCACCGCTTCGAAGACGTTGCGCGTTCCGCTGCCGCTGAGCCGCTGGCGGATCAGCCCGCGGGGCAAAAAAACGTGCAGCAGTCCGGCAATGAGCAGACCGAGCAGCAGAGAGGGGCTGAGATCCAGCATCACGGCCCAGGATTCGGTAATGACCGCACCGAGTAGAGATGTAACCCGTTCCATCGTCCTCGTTTCAACGGGGGCACGAGCCCACGCCGGTGAACCAACCGTGCCCCTATGGATTCATTACATTAGAATCCGGCTCACCGCATTCACTTTTTACCGAGGACAAGGATCCCTCAAAAGTATGGCACAGGGTTTGCTTTTTTTCGGCTTTAACAAAAGAGGAGGACTACATGTCACAGACCATCAACATACGGCGAGCCGTCGAGTTCGCGGTCAACATCGAGGAGTTGGGGTCGATTTTTTACGAAGAGATGGCCCGCAAATTTGAGCAGGACGATGAAATCAGCGCCATTTTCTCCACACTGGCCAGCGACGAAGTCGCTCATCATCACCAGTTCGAAGCGTTGCTCGCACAAGTCCCTGACGAGATAACCGATTATTCGATGGAGACGACCGACCCGAACGACGAGCGGGATCCCTACCGCCTGGGCAAGGCGATGTTCAAATCGGCCTTCTTCGCCGACAAAGCAAAATTGTACGACGCGATTAAAGCGATCAAGACGAGGGAGGACGCCTTGGAGCGCGCCCTGAAACTGGAGCGGGATACCCTGGGGTACTATCAGGGCATTGCCGCCGTATTGGGCAAAAACGACATCCTCGACGCGATGATCCAAATCGAACAGGGCCACGTGGCCAAGCTGACCGAGTACATGATCACCGGCGCCAAGATGAGAGGATTGGGGGACAACTGGACCGGTGAGCAGCGGGAATAGCACGCCACAAGGCATCCCGTGTGAATCCCTTCGCCGGCGTGTGCCGCTCGTGCCGGCGCCAATTGCCCATTTCATCTTTTGAATCACGGGGAGTATTCCGACGACAGGTGATCGCTTTTGGCGGGTCCATTGACTGATCCGGTTTAGCCGTGCAGACTTTAGATCACGCTCTGCGGGGAGGTTGTATAATGAAAATGAAAAAAATCGCTGCTATTGCATTTGCCGTATTGGCGGTGACTCTCGTCGTCGAGACCGGCCAGGCGTTCGACATCACCGGCGGCAGCGCCTGGAGGCGACGCACCGGGCCGGGGTTGAGCTTCGGATTGGGCTTGAACAATTGTCTACGCGATATTTGCAGCGATAACGACTACCTGGACACCAGGGCATCGATCGCCGCGATGATCGGGTTCTTCTATCGCATCATTCCCAATCTGGTGATTTACGTGGATGTGCAGACCGGCCACGTGGGCGTCAACGCGAGAGGCGCAGATGACGACAACGCCTTCATGTTTCACGCCTCTGCCGGCGGGGAGTTCCACCTGCCCCTGACCGGCTGGGTCGCCCCTTACACCGGCTTCGGCATGGGGTTCGCCTACCTCGGCGCCTGGTGGAAAATCGCCGGCGACGATTACCACGTCGCCCTGCTCGGATTGAACTTCGACCTCAAAATCGGGGCGGATTTCTTTCCCTTCTCCTCGGTGCCCAACCTCAGCCTGGGGCCAATCTTCCGCTTCGGTTTCCCGGTCTGGATCACCGGCTGTCAAGACGAAGAGTACTGGGAGGACAAATGCGACGATGTCGATGATATCGGTTATTTTGACGATGAAGACGATCGCCCCCACCTGTTCTTCACCGGTGTCATTGGACGCTACAAGTTTTAGATTTTCGTTATTTAAGACCGCTGCAACTAAAATCCGGCACACCATACCGGGTTTGAGCCCCCTCCCGGCCCTCCCCCGGCGGGGGAGGGTGAGGGAAATCGATCGCTCACCCACAATTACCCTCCAATTCCCTCCCCTTCTGGTTCCCTGCCCCTTCCGGTTCCCTCCCCCTTCCGGTTCCCTCCCCTTCCGGTTCCCTCCCCTTCCGGTTCCCTCCCCCAACATCCAAATGTCCACCGGGGGAGGGCTAGGGAGGGGGCTCAAACCCGGCATGAATGGATAACCTCGATTTTCGGTTGATCCCCCTTGCCCTTCTGTCCTATAAGCCGCCACGAGACGAGAAGAGAGGCGAGCGAACAAAGCAATGCACAGGGTCGAGGGATGCCACAGCGGTGGCAAAACTGGTTACTTTTTAATAATTTCAATATCTTTCATTCTGTCATGCATGGAGTGTCCGGAATTCCCTGATGCCCCGGAATCGGCCAATCCCTCCCCTCCCCCTGAACAGGACTCGGTTCCCCCGCCGATCGACTGCCGCCAAGCGGGGTACTGGGCGATTTGGGGCAGCTCCGCAATCGACGTCTACGCCGCTGGTACCTGCGGTCAGCTGATGCACTTCAACGGAGCAGACTGGCAGCGCATCGAGCTGGACGACTCAATCCACCTGTTTGCCCTGTGGGGTAGTGCCCACAACGATATTTTCGCTGCAGGGGAACGGGTTCGCCAGCGGAAAACCTCGACCGGGGACTGGATGGAGCGACGGCACGGGGTGATCCTGCACTACAACGGAAACGCCTGGTTCACGGTGTTCGAGGACACGGCGGACGGATCGGCGGTGTTCGGTATCTGGGGCAGCGCTCCGGGTGACGTCTACGCGATCGGCGAGCAGACCGCGATGCAATACAACGGGAACTACTGGTTGCGCACCGACTCACTGGAGAAACGGGCCATTTGGGGCAGCGGCCCGGAGTGTCTCTTGGCAGTGGGGCGCGATCGGGCCATCGTTCCGCAGGGGGAACCTTGGGGCGCGATATCCAAATTCGACGGCACGCGCTGGCAGGTGCTGCTCGAGGACCACTCGACACGAGAGTTCCGCGGCATCTGGGGGGCTACCCCGAGCGATGTGTTCGTCGTGGGGGCAGACGGGGTGATCGGCCGATTCGCCGACGAGCACTGGCTGAAGATGGCCAGCCCGATGACCGAATCGCTCAACGCCGTCTGGGGCAGCGCAAATGACACTGTTTTCGCGGTAGGAGAGGACGGGGCCCTCGCTCGTTTTGACGGCACCCGTTGGCACCGCCAATCGAGCGGCACAACAGCGAACCTGGTGGGTATCTGGGCAGCACAGGGGACAATGTCTACGTCGTCGGCAGTCGGGAAACCGACGATCCGGCCGAGAGAATAGGTATCATTCGCCACTTCGACGGCCAGGTCTGGCGCGACGTGACCCCACCCGAATCTTACGAATAAATTACAGATAGGGCTTGCAGATCAACTGACGGATTTTCAGCTCGAACAGATCCTGGGCGTGGGCCGGCTGCAGCACCACCGCGGTGTCCGCCCCGCTGCCCGTGCCGCCGATGGCGATGACGTCCCGATCGACCGGTGCCAGGCCGGCGTCGGCCGCCATTACGGCCAGCTCCACCGCGACCTTGGTCCCCTGTCCGAAAATGCGCAGGGTCTGGGCCATGATCTCGTCGACCTGATAAGTCTGAAACTTTCGCCGCACCGCGCGACCCACACCGCCGAAGGCATGGGTCGTGGTGAGCACCCGGGCGCCGAGCTGCTTGATCTGTTCGAGCAATTCCGGGTCGATCTGCTGCATTCCAGCCTTGGCAAAGCCGGTCGAATGGGTGATCACAACCACCTTGCGACCGGTGAATCGCTGGACCGCCTGCAGACCGGTCTTGCCCGACGTGGTGGCCACGAGGATGGTGTCGATGTCCAGGGCCGTCGCCGCAGCGGCGCTCAGCTCCAGGGTTTTTTCGGTGTTTGCCGCACCGGTTGTGTCAAATAGATGCACTGCTGTTCTCCTTTGCCGGATGTTCGAGCGGCTCGGGGGGACCCGCGTCCGTCTGCGCCTGCTCGAACAAAAAACTGTCCGGCGACACGAGTTCCGGGGGAATGGCCGTTTGCACCGGCTCGGTACCCTCGATGAACACCTCGTCCACCGCCTGGGCCATGCCCTCGTATGCCCGCATGCCGGAAGCGGGATCGATCGCCGCGGTGATGATTCCCTCGGGGGGGGCAAACGACCGCCTGATGCGCCCCTGATGGGCCACGGTCATGAATTTCAACCAGATCGGCAGCGCTGCTCGGCTCCCGTACTCCTTTGCCCCGATGGACCTGAAATCGTCGTAGCCAACCCACACCACACAGACCCAATCCGGGGTAAACCCGGCAAACCAGGCATCCCGTTGATCATTGGAAGTGCCCGTTTTACCCGCCGCCGCGCGCCCCAGACTGCGCGCCCGGGCGCCGGTGCCCTCCTTGACCACCGACTCGAGCAGGGAAGTGATGAGGTAGGCTTCCTGATCGGTGATCACCCGCTTGGGTGAGCGGCCGAGCAGGGGCAGATCCACCCCGTCCGGCGCAATCACCCGCTCGACCAACCAGGGCTCGACGAACTGCCCACCAGCGGCAATGGTCGTATACGCACCCGCCAATTCGAGGGGGCTGACCTCTGCCGTACCCAAGGCCAGCGCCGGTACCGGCTCCATCGGGGAGGTGATGCCCAGCTGACGGGCCACGCGTACCACCGCGGGCGGTCCCAAATCGGTGATCAGCTTGATCGCCGGCATGTTCATCGAGCGGGCGACTGCCTGGCGCAACCGAATGGTCCCCTCGAAACTGCCCTCCGCCGTGTTTTGCGGCTGCCACTCCCCCTGCACCTCCGGGGCGTCGTCGAGCAGCGTCGCGGCGGTGTACCGGCCGGAGTGAATTGCCGAGAGATAGACAATCGCCTTGAAGGTCGATCCGGGTTGTCGCTTGGCCGCAACAGCGCGATTGAATTCTCCCGGGTTGACCGTCTCACCGCCGACCATGGCGGAAATGCTCCCGTCCTCGGGATTGATCGATACCAACGCGGCCTGGGGCCCGGCATCGATCCGCAGGGACAACGGCTTGCCTTTTTGCGGTGGCCGGGTCAGGGATACCGGCAGGGCCGCTTTGGGCAGGGCAAAGGCAGAGGCCTTGAGCTTTTTGGGGTTGTACCGACTCGCTCGGGCCAAATCGATGATACCGTCCCGCCGCCCAATCCGCACCCTGATCAGCCCCGCCTCGTCATCGTGTCCCACGACAATCGCCCGGTAGGTCTGCCCCTCGAGAAACCGACCGTCCAAGCCTCCTTTGGCCTTGGGCCACTGTTGGCGTGTTTTGAACGGGGCCAGCCGTTTGTGGCGTTTGTCGATATCCTGCAGTCCCTGTCGCACGGCCGCGCGGGCGTTTCGCTGCAACTTGGGGTCGATGGTCGTCTGGATGACAAATCCCCCCTGCCGCAGGGTATCCCGATCGATGACGCCGGCGAGCTCGGCAATGGCCCGGGAGACCGCCTCGGGTGCCAACTGCTGATCGTACCCCCGGTGCTCGACCACTCCCAGGGGGGCCTGGGTTGCCTGCTCGGCCCTTTCAGCGTCGATCATCTTCAATTTGGCCATCTCCCCGATCACATAGGCTCGTCGCTTGAGCGCCGCTTCGGGATGGGTGATCGGCGAATAGAGCGACGGCCCCTTGGGAATGCCGGCCAGCAGGGCGGCCTCCTCGACGGTGATCGCTTCGACCGGTTTGTCGAAATAGAAGTGCATCGCCTCGCCGACCCCGTAGCGAGCGTGGCCGAAATTGATTTGGTTGAGATACAAAAAGAGAATTTCGTCCTTGGTCAGCCGCTCCTCGATGCGCTTGGTGAGCAGAATCTCCTTGAGCTTGCGCGAGAACTTCTTTTGTCGCGTTAAAAAAAACGTGCGGGCCACCTGCTGGGTGATCGTCGACGCCCCTTGGCTCAACCGTCCCGACGTCAGGTTGGACCAGACCGCGCGAAGCATGCCCGGATAGTCGAGGCCGGCGTGCTGGCGAAATTCGGCGTCCTCGGCCGCAATCACCGCGTCGACCATCACCTGGGGCACCCGCTTGAGCGGCACCACCGTGCGCCGTTCGACGAACAGCTCGCCCAGCACGGTGCCGTCCTTGGCCAAGATGCGCGTGGTTTGAGGCGGATCGTATCCTTCGAGTAGCGGGCCGATGGTGGGCAAATCCTGGGAATAGGCGTAGAGCACCGTCACCACCCCCAGGGTGCAACCGATGAAGAGAAACCCGACCACCAACAGTATGCGCTTCAACCACCAGCGCAGTCTGGTGTTGCGCGATCTTCGCCGCATCGGTCTCAATTTCGGTCGCTTGGACATCTTGATCATTGCCGGGTATCTTATCCAATCATTCCTGTGCAGGCTACTTTCATTTGTCGACTTAACGCGCGTTTCGTGAAATAAATTTCCCCGCTGAAACGCCGTCCAACACAGGAGCGTTCGACGCCGGCGCTACACAGGTCAAAACGAGGAGGACCCGATGAAATCGATTGCGCGTCCGATGTTGGGAACAGTTTTGTTTTGTTGGTGCACCCTCGCCCCCCTGTTGACAACTGCAAACGACAACCCCTCGTCAAAAATCCTCGCCGCCAAACGGAGCATTCAACAAGCGATCGATACGGCCAATGCGGGCCAACTGTGGCGCACGCGAAAAGTGTTCGAAGCGATGGTCCAACAAAACCGACAGGCCTGGCTCGCCGAGTACTACCTGGGCTACATCGATGCCAAGCTGCACCGGCTCTACACGCTGCAAAAAAAAGAGGAACAGGCCGAACAGTGGCTCGAATCGAGCATCGGGCATCTGGAGAAATCTATCGAGCTCAAGGGGGATTTCGCCGAGAGCTACGCCCTGCTCAACGTCACCCTCGGGGCCAAGATCGGTACGAATCCGTTTCGCGGCATGACCCTCGGCCCCCGCGCCGGGCGGATGATCGAAAAGGCGATGGCGCTCGCCCCGAACAATCCGCGGGTCTGGCTGATTCAGGGACAGTCCACTTTTTACATGCCCAAGATGTTCGGCGGCGGAGCTGAAAAAGCGCTGGCCCACATCGAGAAATCGATTCGCCTGTTCAACACGAAAGAGAACATCGCCCAGGAGCAAACGACCGTCCTGCCGAGCTGGGGTCGGGATGATGCGTATGTCTACTTGACCATTATTCTGATGGATCTCGAAGATTACCCGGGCGCCAAAAAAGCGATCGATTTGGCCCTGACAGTCAATCCCAAGAACTGGCAAGTCAAACACGAGCTGCTGCCCCAATGGCGAAAGAAAACATCGGCCTCGAAATAGCGGGAACTGACCCGGGCGAGAATAACCGGGTTACGCCGAGCGTCTTTTTTGTTAGAAGAAACTCATGATGCGGTCACCGCGCGATCCGGCGGTGACGACTGAGGTGAAAGTATGACATCCATTGCTCGAAAGAACCGAATGATCGCTGCGGCCGTATTTCTGCTCACTGTTGGCCTATCAATCCCGGTAGTGGCGGAGGAGCCGGCCGACCTGACCGCCAAGCAGGTGGTCGAAAAACTGCAGCAGTTCTACGCCGGGATCGACGAGTACAAAGTCACCTTTGTGCAGACCACCAAGCACAAGATGTTCAGTGGGCGGTTGCAGCGGGCCTATGGCACCCTGATGTATAAAAAAGGGGGCTTGATGCGCTGGGAGTATAACCGCCCCGAGCCCAAACTGTTCGTCTACGACGGCAAGGTTTTGTGGGTCTACGAGCCCGAAGTGCCCCAAATTTTCAAGGGGACGGCCGATGCGGAACGACTGCGCCGGGCATTGGCCTTTTTGACTGGTGAAGGGCGCATTCTCGACCAATACAAAGTCCGACGGGTCGATGCCAAAAAATGCGGTTTTGAGCAGGGCATTGTGCTCAAGCTCTACCCCAAGGACAAAAAATCGGCCTTCAATCACGTGGAGCTCTACATCAACCCGGGCGATTTCAGGGTGGAGCGGTCGGTGGTGGTGGACCACGAGAAGAACCGCAACCGGTTGGATTTCACCAAACCTTTGACCAACAGCGGTCTGTCAGCGGATCTGTTCAAGTTTATCCCCCCACCCGGCGTGCCGGTGATGCAGGCCGACCAGCCAACCACGCCGAAATAGACCATCTGTCCAGCACCACTTTCTCCTTATAAACGGTACAAATTACTCAAATTGTACGGAAATCCGAATTCGGACGGGGATGCGGACACCGACAGTGACGCGGACAAAGAGTGTTGCGTTCTGGATATTGAACGTGGCAGCGAACCCAATATCACGAGTTATGTGTGGTTGACGGACGACACGTGGAACCAGGACGCCAATGGTCTCGATATCCAGCTGCCCTCAAGCGCGCCAGGGGAACACGCCTTTGCCTTCAAGATGACCTTCAGCGGTGACATTCCCCCCTCAATTAGCAATTCCGTTGGGCCGATCGTTCGATTCCGCCGGTAGGTTACAAAAACGTTTTTGCTTTACATTTTTCAAACCAATCCACCATACTGTTAGTCTAGAGTTTCGCCATTTTTAAGGACTCCCTCTCCTTTCGTAATGAGCACATTTTTGCAGAATTGATCACGATCGAGAGGACGAGCAAGTGTCTCC
>JANQET010000222.1 GCA_028278265.1 Myxococcota bacterium | reverse complement strand
CCGACCGTCACCCTACCCTTTGATGCAGGCTCCGTTAAGGGAACGCTGCTTCCCGGTCAATTCGGGCACATCAGCCTCGGCTACCAAACAGGCGCGGTCGCCCCCGGACGGTTCATCAACGTGCACCTGAACGTGGCCTCGGATCGCGAAATGAAGATCGGATTGCTCGACAGTGCCGGACAACTGGTGGGACAGGATACGACTGTCAACGGGACTGCCGTGGCTTCAGCCCTCGTCCAAGCGGGTGAGGAGTACTTTGTCTCTCTGGCCGTTTCGGACGACGGGGGACCCCTGGACTATGAGCTCGCCTTGAAACAGGCCGAGCCGGCAGAGCTGGAGCACGTGGTCACGCTCAATGCCGGTAGTGTTGCCTTTGCCGACGGTTATGTCTTTTTGACGCAAGGGAACCGATTGGCCATTGCCGATACTAGGAGCGATCAGCTCACACTGGTCTCGGAGGTGGGGACCTCCTGGTCCCGCGATGTGGTTGTTCGCGATCGCTATGCCTATGTGGCAGATGGCAAAGACGGCTTGATCATTGTCGACATCTCAAACCCGCAGACCCCAGTGGTTCAAGGGATTGCCCCTACCCTGGGCAAGGTCCGTCGGTTGGCCATATTCGGCAATCGGGCCTACCTGGCGTCGGGTTGGTTCGGCGTAGAAGTGGTGGACATCACCGATCCGCAGGCACCGGTGTGGTTGGACGCCTTTGGTCCCTGTGCCAACATCGAGGACGTCAGTGTGGGACGCAACCTGCTGTTTGTCACTTCTCTCAGTGGACAGATCCACATCTACGGGCTCGCCGACGGCAGACCCGAGGTGGTGGGTCAACTCTCAACACTCGATTGGATCTTCGACACCGCGGCTCATGGACATCACCTCTACGCATTGCAGGTCGACGGCGACGTGGAGGAATACGACATCCGTCTGCCGGGATCCCCGCAGCGCCTCGGGGTGCATGGGGACGCCGGAATGGCGGTCCACGGCAAGCTCGACGGAAATCTGATGGTCACGGTGGAGGAGGGGTGCCTCCTCTTCGATACGATCACCCTGTTCAAGCTGGAAGACGTTGAGGGTGACGGCCCTTGCGGAGGCGGTGAGGTTTGCCAGAGCGGTGAAACTTGCTGCGAAGGGGTCTGCGTGGACTTGGCGACCAACCCAGCCCACTGCGGATCCTGCGGAAACGACTGTGCCGGACCGTGGACCGCATTTCCACGAGGTGACTCCTGCCAAGCGGGCCAGTGTCGGTGCCAAGGCGCAACAGCGTGTGCCGGAACCTACGACAGTGCCTGCTGTGCTTCGACCCAGGGATGTACTGACACCAGTCGCGACCCACTCAATTGCAGCGCATGCGGATGGGACTGCTGGCCCGGTGAAGAATGCGACAAAGGGGATTGCATCTAATGCGTATCCGCGCCTGCATTGTGATACTCCTCCTGTGCGCGGGTTGCGGCGACGCCGAGTCGGGCTCGACAATTGTCAGCCGTCCGGAGGATGGGGGCACGGATTCAACTTGGGAGATGGGCTCAGAGTACAGCCGGATTCCCACTGGCTGCGAACTGGTCGCCAACACGGTGAAGCGCTGGACAGGGAATTTCGCCATTCACCGGGACCGCATGGTGTGGAGCAATTTTGATCCCGATCCGGGACATTTTCAACTATTCATCCACGAGCTGTCGCGAGGAAAGAGTACGGCGATTACCTCATTCGGTCCTTACAAGAACCCGACGATTTGGGGCGATGATGTCTATTGGTTCGAAAAAACCGATCCAGCCGATGCGTTGTCTTCGGAGCTATTCCAAAAAAATGTGCAAACATCCCAATTGGAGCGCCTCACCAGAAATTCCTGCGCTGAATACGGTGTCATTGGCGGAAAAAACCATCTCGTCTACAAACGGCATTGCGATGGGGAACCCACCTATCTCAGCCACATGAATCTCGAAACGAAACAGGTCGTCGACATCGCTCCTTTGCCCAGGGGCCGCCCGTCAGGGTATGATTTCGACGGACACCGTTGGGTGGTCTGGATTGACAACGATTCGGCATACAAATTCGACCTTCGCGCACCCACCCCTCCCGCGTTAATTGACGAACTGCTGGGCCTCTCCACCTGGCCTGAGATCGCGGAGGGTAGAGTGTTCAGCGGATCGTGGAGGAAACCACCATTTCATCATGACCAACGGTTGTGCGACATCCATGTGCACGATCTAAAAACAGGTAAAAACAAATTCATCCTGTCCCAACCCTGGGACCAAATTCAACCCTCACCGTCGGGCAAGGTCGTCGCCTACTTGGATACCGAGACCCTGGGCCACAAATGGTTCTCGAACAACACGTCGCAGGTCGAGATCGGTGACATCGAAATCGGCATGACTCGACAGATAACAACAGAGCCGGGCGAGTACTATTCAGTTGCCCTGAACGGCAAGAATCTGGCCTTTACCCGCGGCGCCAATGAGCTGTATCTGTGCGATTTGGAACGGGGCGGATACATCGATACCACCGGCCATGTGATTCCCCGCGGGGTAGACGACATTCCAGTAGACGGTCGCCAATAGAGAGGACATTCATTATGAAACGCAAGACAAAACGAATAATGGCCCCGATAGTGCTCATCCTAGCGGGATTCGCTGTGGCACTCTATCTGCATCGAGTCGAAACAGCAGACAGCACCATCGGAAGACCAAAGCATACCCCCGTCCAATCGACCCAACAAAAAAAGATGGATCGACTCGCCAGACTGGCCCAATTGAAAAAAGTCCACCGGGGACGCCTACCGGTTGACCAGGGCCTGGCCGGAGCGGCGACAACGGAGCAACGCTCGCGAATCAATCGGGAATTCGCCTATCAAAGAGAGACCCGGGAACAGGCCGCTTCCCGCGCGCGAACGAGACTGGCTGATATAACGAACCTATTGCACAATGAAAAAGATCCCATGCAGCGGCAAATCATCGAACGCCAAATCACGGTGCTCGAGTCCCTGCTGAACAGACTCGAGCAGAGCCAATAGGAGAACCGCTCGGTTCGAAATGGGATTGGCCATATCGCCGGAATAGGCCATTGTAGTGGGTACTTGGGTCAATACCACCCGTAGAACGGGTGGCATGATTTCCGCCACAAGTGGCGGTCTAGAAGTTAAATTCTTCTTGCGTTTGGTCCGCGTTTTCCTGGT
>JANQET010000195.1 GCA_028278265.1 Myxococcota bacterium | reverse complement strand
ATGGGCTGTGGGGACAAGATTGACACGGAGGATCCCCTGGTCGACTCGGGCGCGGACACCTCTGCGGGGGACACGGACACTGACACAGACACGGATACGGACGCCGATACGGACGGGGACAGCGACACCGACACGGATGGGGACACGGACACCGACACGGACACGGACACCGACACGGATACCGACGCCGATTCCGATATCGAGGACAGTCACGTGGTGTTGGCTACTCTGCATGTCTCCGCCGGATTTGCGGCCACGCCGGCCAAGCTCTCCGCGCTGTTCTACGATCAGGTTCCCGATGGCAGCGCCATCCCCAAAGGATACGGATGGATCGCCAACGACACCGATATCCCGATCGGCGTCGGGATCCCCTACGAGCTGACCACGATCGCGATGGATGTGGACGGCATCGGCCAGGAGCTGGAGCCGGGAGACTACTATTTGAGGTGTATCCTCTATGTGGAAGGCGGGGGGATTGACAACACCCCACCCGGACCAAAACCGGGCGTGGACTATCACGGCGCCACCGATGCATTGGTCAAGGTGGGGTACGGTAAGGTGGATGCGGGGGATGTGCAGTTGGCGCTGTACGGCGACGGGGATACCGACACCGAACCGGTGGATGCAGGGGTGCCGAGATAGCAGTCGGTCAGTCGTCTAGAAGTATAGTTTCAATCTCAACCAGGCCTGGCCTTTTGTCGCGGAGAAAAAATCCTCGGCGTCACCGGCCGATGCCGAGGCGAGCAGCCACAACTCCCCATCCTGGATGAAATCCCAGCGCAAGTCCGCCATCAACGCCACTGACTGGTCGGAGAGGGATTGAATCGCGGTAAAGCCTACCGTCCAAAAATCGAAGAACGGCTGATCGATCGCCATCAGCAGGAAATCCCGGCCGAGCATGATCTGCTCTTTGGCCAGCACACTCATCCAGTCGTTGAAATCGTAGAGTTGCCCGTGCTGCTTCGGCCCTCGGCCATAGTGAAAATACTCGGCCATCACGTGTGTTTCGGTGGTGAAAAAATACTCCAGCCCGCCGACCAATTCCCACCAGTCCGCCGGTGCACCGCGATCGTCCTCGACGAAATTGTACGCCCCCTCGGCCCAGAACCGTATCCCCGCCAAATCGAGCACCGCGTCCCCTCCGAGCAAGATTCGCTGGGCGGTCGCGCGGAGAATGGCCTGCTCCGGATCCTGTCCGGCGGCTACTGCGGCGGCCATGTTGTCCATCGATCCCGCGAGATCGGTTTCGTCCACAGTGGTGACGAAGGAGGCACCGGAGAGACTGAGCGAGCCCAGGCGGAGGGAGGCGCGCCCTCCCCAGGCCCAGTGTTCCAAGCGGTCGGTGGGTGCGGCGGTCAGTTCGACCGAGGCGAGCTCGCCGAGAGGCACCATCACGCGCAGTGCGATGACCCCAGGTTTCTCGTAGGTGGGATCCATCAGGTCTTTGTCGGTGAACACATCCGTGGGATTCCAGGCGTAGCCGGCGCCCTGCTCCAGGGGTTGTTTGCCCACGGTGATCAACGCCTCTTTGACCGGGATCTTCACGTAAGCATTGTCGATGTAGAGCTCATTTTTCAACCGGTATTTTTCCTGGAGTACCATCTCCCACCGGGGATCCCGGGCGATGAGGGCGTCCACAGTCCGTCGGGGAATCAGGTTGACCGTGTAGATTTCGGTCTCTCCGACAAACAGGCGACCCACCACGTTGGAACGGAACTGGATCTCCGCGGGGAGCTCGGCGTCCAGGTCGACCCGCAGGCGGGTGTAGTCGTAGAGTGTGGTGCGCCAGCCCCCGTTGTAAAGCCGTAGCAGCATCCCGGTGAACTGATTCTCGAACGAGCCGTGGAGATAGGCCGCCGGTTCGTCCTGGGCTCGGGCAGAGGGGAGAAAGGCCAACGCGATGATCAGCGCCGAAAGGATCCGGACGGTGAAAAACCGGGCGGGGTGTCCCATCTCATCGCCCCAAGGCGGCTTCGGTGAACACCCTGGCGTTGAGCTTGATGTTCACCTCCACCTTGGTCGCCGTCATCGTGGTGTGGCCCCCGTCGGTGAGGTTGGTCATCGCGTAGCGATGGGGAATCTGAACACCGGCGATCGACCGGTAATCCTCGAGCGTGAGCCGTTTGATCTTGTCCCCGTCCGTATCGAAATACTCGATCCGGGGCACCGTGTAGCTGGACGTGTCGACCCAGATGATCGCCTTGGAGTAGCTGCGGGGTCCGGACGGCGTGGGGGTCACCTCGAGCTTGTGGCACTGTTTGCCGTTGATCTTCTCTTGACCGGCGACCCGGCCGTTCCAATGCTTGGCCAACTTGCCCGAGGCCATGTCGTCGTACGTGAAATCCGATCCCTGAACCCGGCGATTGCGTGCCGACGAAGCAATTTTTCGCGTGCGGTTGGTCCGCGGAAAGAAGACCCAGATATCGTCCCCTTCGTTCAAGGTGAGGATCTTCATTCCCCGCACCTGGTTGGGGGAGACGTACTCGGAGAGCCCCTTGGCACCCCCGTCCCCGGTGAGGCCGATGATCTTGAAACTGCGCGTGTCACCGCCGGGGGTTTTGACCTGTTGGGAAAAGGCGATGCGGGAGGTTTCGGCTCGCCCCACCTCGTCGACCTTCTGCAGAATCTCGGTCGCTGATTGGGCCATCACCGCGGGGGCGGCCAACAGCCCGGCCAGGACGCATATGATCGTGGTCCGTCGCAATTGAGACGATTTCATCGCGTACCTCCTTGTTCGTTGGACGGTTTGTCTTTGATAAAGATTCTCATCAGGGCCGGCAGCAACACCACCGAAGAGAGAAAGCAACTGGCCACGCCCAAGACGAGTAGCTGGCCCATCCCTGCCATCCCGATGTGCGCAGAGAAAGCGATTGCGCCGAAGGCGATGCCGGTGGTCAGGGAGGTGAGCAACAGGGCACGCCCCGTGTGCCGCAGCACATTGGGCAGTTGCCCGATTCCCTGGCGACGGATCGAGTGCAGCACGTGGACCGCGTCGTCGATGCCGATCCCCAGGATGAGCGGGATCGCCTCCACGTTGATCACGTCGAATTTTTTTCCGAGCAACACGAAGAGACCCATCATCCAGGTGAAGCCGGCCAGCAGCGGTACCATGCCGAGCACGGCGTAGCCCAAGTGGCGAAAGTCGATCAGTAGGATGATGAAGACCGTACCCAACGCGAGAAAGGTCGCCATCAGACCCTTTGACCCAATCAGGGCGATCAGCCGATCGACCAGCACGGCGGTGCCGGTGACCCGGTCCGAGGCCTTTTTGGTGGCTGAGAGGAACAGCTCGGTCTTGCCCTCGTGCCACAGGTCGACCGCCGCGTAGATGGTGACCAGGTTGCTGCCTTCGTCGCTCAGGTAGCGCTCGCGAATCTTGGCCGGTAGGCTGTCGACGGTGATCGGCGTGGGATTGGCCATCCGGGCCAGCTTTTGCGCCAATCGGGGAAGATAGTGGCGCTGATAGGTGCCCACCGCGGTGGAGAGGGTGTCGCTCTGGGCCAGGCGGTTTTTCAGTGCGAGAATGCGAGAGAAGCGGGGATCCTCTCCACCGGTGAGCCGATCGCAGGCCCGCTTGAGCCGTTTCTTGACCGAGGTGAAGGCCAATTGGCCCATCTCCTGAACGTTCATTTGCAGGCGCTCGAGTTCACTGAGCAACTGCTCGGCCTCTGCCGCTGAGACGGATGATTGAACAGCTGGAGGCGCCTCAGTGGGTGTCCCGGGAGCCGCGGAAGTGATCACCCCGCGCATGCGGTCGCCCATTTTGTTGACCAGCGGCAGACGGCGCTGTTGCTCTTTGACGGATGGAACATATTCAGTGATGGCATCAACGCGACCGACCAGCCGGTTCTTCTTCAGCCGTTTGACCGCGGTGCGGGTCGTGTCGAGCTCCTTTTCGGTGAACATGGCGTAGTCCGGGTGAATCTCGAACCGCTCGAGTACCTCCCGGTGCAGCACCACCGAGGGCATGTCCGGCGGCTCGATTTCCAACATGTCGGGCTGAAACGCTGCGTCTTTCATCGCCGTCCCCAGACCGGCGGTGATGAGCAGGAACGCAATCAGCACGAGCCATGGTCGCCTCCCGATCAGCGCACCGAGATCGGCCAATACGGGAAAGGTCAACCGCACGGGCTTGGGGGCACGGGGATTGCGTTTGAACAAGCGGTCTGACACACGGACGTGTAGGGCGTACATCGCCGGCAGGACGGTCATCGAAGAAAGCAAGGTCAGCAGAATGCCCACCCCCAGGGTGACCCCCAACTCGACCAGGGCGTCCAGACCGGTCAGGGCCAAAGCGAAAAACGCCGCTGATGTGGTCAGCGCACCAGTGAGTACACCGGCGCCCGCGTGGTGAAACATGGCCAGCAATGATCCCTTTAAGTCCTTCCCTTCGCTGCGGGCAGTGGAGAAGGCGGCGTTGAGGTGAATCGCGAAATCGATGCCCAGACCGATCAGGATTACCGCGAACATGGCGGTGAGCAGGTTGAGCCGACCGAAAACCAGCGCGACCACCCCCGTGGTCCAGAAGATGCCCAACACCAGATTGAGCACCGCCAACAGGGGCGCGGTCCACATGCGGAACGCGAGCACGAACAAGGCGAGTACCAGGACCAAGGCGATCAACGAGCTCGCCCCCATGTCCTCGGCGGCCACCTCCCCCTCCTCGAGGGCCAGCACGGGCATCCCGGTCATCGTGACGTTGAGGTCGGCGAAGCGGCGACTCGAGCCGCCGGCCGACGGTTGTGTCAGGATATCGGCCACCACCCCGTCCCGCAGGGCGCGCACCCCGTCCATCGTCTCCTCCATCTGATCGAACGAGATCGCCGGCTGCACCATCACCAGCATCAACTGATCGTCTTCGGAGAAGATGTAGGGATCGCCGATGGAGAGCAGGTCGGTGACCTGATCCACATATTCCGGGAGCGCCTGATCCCCGCGGCCGGCCAGCTCGATACCTTCGAGCCAACGGACCACACCCTTGAGCCCATTGATTGCCCGATCCTCTTTCTCGCGCTCGGTGACCGAGGCGCTGTCCTCGATGTACTCCCGCTCGAAAAAATCGTTGTACGCCGTGAGCAGGGGGACCAATCTCAGGTCTGCGAACAGCTCGTCGAAGTTCTCCAAGTCTCTTTTTTTGGTCAGCAGCAGGCCGTGCTCGGCGATGAAGTCGGTGTCCGCGCCGATGGTCACCCGTTTGACGTAGGGCTGCTCTTGGCCGTTCGGATCGGTGTAGGTCGCCTCGTGGGCGCGTTCTTTCAAAGCGCGGGCAAAGGCAATCTTCTGCTGTCGATCGCCACCCTTGATGCCGACGATGATCTGAGAGGCAGAGGCGTACTGCCGGACAATATCATTGAACTCCTGTGCCGAGGGTTCATCCGCCGGCACCAGATCCATTACCCGGGTTTCGATGCGGATCGGAAACAGTATCAAGACCAACGCGGCGATGCCGGTGAGCCCCGCCCCTCCGATCAAAAACACTCCGAAGTGACGACTCAACGCCGTGGCCAATCGATCAAATAGCTGTTTTCTCATCGTTATTCGCCTCCCGTTGACGGGTCGCGCAAGATGCCCCGTAGCGTCATCTCCCAAAATTGGTCGGCCATCTCTCGCAGATCGATGGTCTCGGGAAGCAGGATCCAGTGAAAGATCGCCCCGTCGAACCACGCCAGAAATGCGGCGGCCGTGGCGAGGGGATCCAGATCGGGTCGCAGCGTTCCCTGGTGGACAGCAGCCTTGAGAAGCTCGGCGATACGCATCCTGAATCCCTGGAGCATCTCAGCCAAAAATGGGGATGGGGACGGCGCTCGGGAGAGATAGATCATGTATTCCAAAAAAAAGCGGTAAACGTCCCCAAGGTGCAACATCGCCTCGAGCATGACGTCCGTGATCTGACGCAGCTGCACCAAGGGCGGTGCGTCACCCGCCACCTGGGGCTCGAGCTCCTCTGTGAAATGGGACATCATCAGTTCGAACGAATCGTTGAGCAGGGAACCCTTGTCTTTGTAATATTCATAAAGGGTACCCTTGCCCACGTTGGCTTCTTTGGCCACGTCCTCCATTCGCGTTCGCTCGAAGCCCTTCTGCCCGAAGACCACGATGGCTGCCTGGGCAATCTGCTGCCGTTTTTCATCCCGATCGACGATTTTGGGTGACATCAGATAACCTCCGTTTATTGACCGACTAGTCGGTCAACTAGAGTAAAAGTAACTATGACCGACTGGTCGGTCAATGAAAAAAATGGGAAATTTTTTCGACTGCCGAAAATTTGCGTTTGCTGGGATCGAAACGGTACTTTTTTTCCATGGATTTACCATTTGGTATCGAGCGCCGGGATCCTGTCTCGCCCATTTTGCGATTGGGTAGCCTGCTGTTCGAGGCCAATCGCCGCAAGGACAGCGGCAAGCTCGAGATACGCGATCGGGGACGAACCCACGAGATTTGGCTGACCGACGGGTCCATCGCCGATATCTGGTGGGAGGGGGTGCCCTCAGCGCCGAGCGAGGCCTCTACGCGACAAGTCTGGCGCAGAGTCGAGCAAATCTTCAAGCTTCCCCGACCCCATGTTCTCTGGTCCCGGTCTGTCACACCTCAGCGATCGCCGATTGTTCTCTCTCCTCAATCGGTGGTGATCAGCGGGGTGACCAGTCGACAGGATCTGTTTGATCCCAGAACGTTGGCCGAACGAATCCCGGTGACTGCGCTGCAGCTCACCCCGGCGCAGATTGACCAGACCCGGCACCTTCCGCTGACCCCCCAGGAGGCACAATTCGTCGGTCGGTTGCGCGTGCCCTCACCGGTTCCGATGATTCTCTGGAAGCGCGGACTGGCGCCCCAGCATGCGGCAGCGCTGCTGATCGGGCTCAACCTGGTGGGGTTGTGGGAGGGCACCTGGAACGCAGGGGATCTCCCCCGGTTGACAGCGGCCGCCAAAACGTTGCGCAGGTTGGAGAGCGGCGTGTCGGATTGCGAGTTGTTGGGTGTGTCCAGCACCGCTTCGCTCGAAGAGGTCGATCGGGCATTTCGCCGGCTTTCCCTCGAGCTCCATCCGGATCGGTTGATCGGCTATGCCGCCCAGGATACCGAACTGGCCCAGCGGGCCTACCTGGGGGCGAACGCCGCCTACCAGCGAATCAAGCGCTCTCGCCGGCAACGGCCCGTGGTGCGACGCAACTCAGCAGCGTCTGCGGGGAAGGCTCGTCCGCAACATCAGCCGGATCAATGGTCGACACTGTTGTCCCAGGCCCGCTCCGCTGGAAATGCGGGTGAAAAGAAAAGAGCCAAGGCGTTTTTGCTCAAAGCCCTCGCCCTCTCCCCGCCCCGAGATGTTCAAAACCAGATAGTTTACTTATTGCGGCAAGTGGCCTAACTTTATCAACCAGCAATTGCGCCGTTATATTCAATAGGGGCGCCGACACGCAGCACCTCTCAGTTGAGAGACCGGCTTGAACGGGGCAAAAGGAGACTCGATGGACGCGGGCCAAGGAAACAAGCCCATCGCCACGGGGCGGTTTTCCAAGACGCCTTTTGCCCATATTCTGATCTACCTTTTGGATCGCAAAATGACCGGAACTCTGGAGATCCGCGATGAGAACCACCAGGTCAGTCTTTACTTTCGCGACGGCTCTCCGGCCAAGATCAAATCGACCGTCAAGGGGAGGGAGCTGGGCCGGGTGTTGTGTGATCTGGGAGTGATCACAGCGGAACAGCTCGAAAGCTGTTCGGCTGAGGTGGCCAATGGTGGTCTGCAGGGGGAGGTGTTGATTCGGCACCAGCTGATCGACGGCAAGGCGTTGACTCGCGGCCTGCAAGAGCAGATGTTGCTGAAGCTCGTCGACCTGTTCGGCATGCCTCAGGCGAGCTACGCCTTTTACGAAAGCGTCAATCTGCTCGGCAAGTACGGGTCAGAGGAGATTTTTCCCATCGATCCGTTTCCGGTATTGATCGCCGGCCTTCGCGAAAAAGGGGGATCCCTCGACCTGGCGCCCGTGTTGAACACTCTTAAAGGAAAATGGCTATCGTTAAATGATCTGGAGACATTGCGTCGGTTTCGGTTGAACCACGATGAGCGGGAGCTGTGTATCGAGCTGCTGCAAAAGCCGATTCCCTATGAAGAGCTGATGAAATCGGTCGCTCAGCTGCAATACGCGCTCTACGTGTTGCTGATCACCCGACAACTGAAGCTCTCGGAGACCGCGCCCCTGACCTCGGTCGATCCCCCGGATCCGGTTTCCCACCAACTGTTCGATTCGGCACCGCCGCCCAAGTCGACTGTGTCCCAGCACCCCAAAACCCAGGCGCTCAAAGAGGAGATCAAAGCCCGGGCTGTGAAGATCGCCTCGCAAAACTACTACGAAATGTTGGGTCTTCAGTTCGATGCCCCGGCGAACGAGGCGCGCAAAGCGTTTTTCAAGTTGGCCAAGAAATTTCATCCCGATCGGGTTGCCGGCACCCCGGCCGCGGACATGAAAGATACCCTGCAATACATATTTTCCAATTTATCCCAGGCCCATTCGACCTTGATCGACCCGGACGCCCGCCAAGAGTACAACGACACCCTGGCTGGGGGAGTATCCGGGGGATCACCGGAGGCCGAATCGGAACAGGACGCAGAAGTGCGGGACACCCTGGAGGCAGAAAGCCTGCATCAGCGCGCGCTGGTCCACATCCGCCGTTCCCAGTTCAAAGAGGCGGAGGCGCTGGTGGAGCGGATTCGGGTGCTTCGGCCCGACCAGAGTGAATACTTGGCCACCTGGGCCTATCTCCAGGGTCAGCTTAGGCCGGCCAAGGCACCGGTGAAAGACCTGGTCGACGCCCTGCGCCAGAGTTACAAGGACAACTCCAAATCCGAGCGCATCATGCTCTACCTGGCTCAAATGCTCGAGCGCAACGGTAGCATCAAAGAGGCGCGGACGTTTTATGAGCGCGTGCTGGAGCGAAACCCGGGCAGCATCGAGGCGGGACGGGCGATACGGCTGATCGAAATGCGCGACCGAAAAGAAGAGTCCAAAGCAAAAGGCTTCTTCAAGCGAATTCTCAAATAGCCAAAAATTAGTGGACTTTAAGGCGCCGGATAACATTAATCCCGCGCGCGCTTGACACATCGCTTAACCAACGATATTCCGCACTACAATCGACCTCTTGTGTTGGACGAGGGAGTCGAGACAAACGCAAAAGTGTGCAGTGATCTGAAAAAGGATTCATGCCAAATTTACTGACACATCTTTTAGTTTCTAACTTCAATCGAGGACAAATTTAGAGATGGACATTTCGTTCATGCGTCGAGGAATCAAGCTGCCCACGAGAGCCCCGTCCGGTGCAGCGGAGAAGATGGTCCCCCCCAAACAGGTCGTGCTGTTGCTCCGACAAGAGGTGGGCCGGTCGTGCAAGCCGGTGGTCAAGGTCGGTGACGCGGTAAAAGCCGGGCAGCAGATTGCCGATGGCGCCGAGTCCGGAGCTGCTGATCTGCACGCGTCGATCAGCGGTGAGGTCAAGGCGTTCACTGAGGTCCTGCTCAGTGACGGCACCGAGGAAAAAGCAATTGTCATCGAGGGGGATGGGGGCGGCGGGGTACAGCCGGCGACAAAAATCAGCAAGCCCCTGAGTGCCGAGCCGGCTGAATTGCTGGAACGCATTCGCCAGGCCGGGATCATCTGCGCCAGCCGGGAAGCCAAGTCCCTCTGCGCGGTGATCGATGAGGCGATGTCTCCGCGGGGATACCTCAACCCCACGGGCGAGGCGATTGCCAAACCGATTCGCCACATCGCCGTCCGATTCTGCGATACCGACCCCTTGGTCTGCTCCCTGCGGGCGGTGGCCGGTCAAATCGGCAAGAACACGACAGCGCTGAAACTGGGGATCGATGCGCTGCTCAAGATCACCAGTGCCGAGGAAGTGCACTTCGCCCTCGACAAAACGCAGGAGTTGGCAGCTGTCGAGAAATTGGCCGATGAAAACGACATTGCCGTACACCGCTTCGACGCTTGCCAGTACCCCTCGTTTTCCGATCCCTTGATCGCGGCGGCCGTGCTGGGCAAGGAGCCCGAGGTGGCTTACAAGCGCATTCACGAAAGCGGCGTGCTGGTGCTGGATATCGACACCGTGCTGGAAACCGCTGCGGCGCTGAAATCCGGTACGCCCGTCACTCACAAGACGATCGCTGCGGTCAGTTCAACCGGGATCAAGGCGGTCACCGCCCCGATCGGAACTTCCCTAGAAGCCATCGCCGAGATCGCCGCCCAGGGGCTCAGCCCGGACAAAGTCATACTGGGCGGTCCGATGCAGGGCATGGCCCATTTCACCCTCGATTTTCCAATGAGCAAGAGCACCACGGCGTTGACGCTGCTCCGTCGGGAGGATCACACCAAAGCTCAGAACGATCCCTGCATTTGCTGTGGCTTGTGTTCGGAAGTGTGCCCCACCCGATTGACCCCGGGAATGCTCTCCCGGTTGTGTGAGTTCAAGGAATTTGCCCAGGCCGAGGAGGCCCATCTGTTCTCCTGCATCGAGTGCGGCTGCTGCGCCTACGTGTGCCCGGCCGGGCGGTCGATGGTGCAGTTCATGGTTCAAGGAAAGAGCGAAAGGCTCGCCGCGCGGAGGTCTGACTGATGACCGAAAAACGATTCATCGTTTCGCTTTCCCCTCATCTTAGGCACGGTCGGACGATTCGCCAGATGATCCTCACCACGATGATCGCCCTGATTCCCGCTGTGGCGTGGGGTGTCTATCAATTCGGATTTCGGGTCCTGGTGGTGATCATCGCCGCCGCCCTCGGGGCGATCATTACTGAAGCGACTGTCAATCGGGTGGGCGACAACCCCTATACCATCAAGGATTTTCATGCAGCGCTGGTCGGACTGGTGCTGGCGTTGCTGTTGCCTCCGGCAGTCCCCTTGTGGATACCCTTCTTGGGCGGTGTCCTAGCCATCCTGGTCGGCAAGGCACCCTTTGGTCCGTTGGGCAGCGCTCCGTTGGCCCCGGCCCTGGTGGGGGTGCTCATCCTGGCCCTCTCCTGGCCCGCCGAGATCGACCACTATACCCAGCCGCGCACCGCGGCGGAGGCGGTCAAAGCGGATGATGCGGCCCCGGCCGAGCCCCCGCTGACCGCTGTCTACGTGGATCCCAGTGATGCGGCGGACTACTGCACCTCCGGCCTGTTTTTGGGGAACCAGGTCGGCGCGATCGGCACCATCTCACCGTTGCTGCTGTTGCTCGGCGGCCTGCTGCTGTTGTGGCGCAAGGTGATCCGATGGCAGGCGCCGGTAGGGTTTCTGATCGGCGTCGCGGTGACCGCGGGCATCGCCCACGGGATTGCCCCCGGTTCAGTGGCCCCGGCCACGTTTCACCTGTTCACCGGTGCGACGATGTTCGGCGCGTTCTTTCTCTGTTCCGAGTGGACGTCCACACCGGTGACGCCCTGGGGCATGTTCCTCTTCGGGTTGTTCGCCGGTGGAGTGGTGATCCTGTTCCGCGTGTGCGGCATGCCGTTCGGCCGGGTGCCTTGGGCGATCGTATTGATGTCGCTGGCCACCCCGCTATTTGATCGCATCGCGTCAACTCCGTTTGGAAAGGCGGCCAGCCATGCATAACAGAATTTGGTTTATGGCCCTGGTGCTCGGCGCGGTCGGATTCGTCGCCGGCCTGGCGCTCTCCCAGGTCAACGAACTGACCGGACCGATCATCGAGCAAGATATTCTCGAGCGACAAATAAAACCGACCCTCGATGTCACGTTTGGTGAAATCGGCGTGGACAATGATTTTATCGCCGATCGGTTGAAGCTGGAGCTGGGCAAGGACAGCCGCGGCCGGGTGCAGCGGTTGACCGTTTTTCGCGGGGTAAAGGGGGGCAGTGTTGTCGGCGCCGCCCTGCAGACCAAGGTGGCCGGTTTCGGCGGTGACTTGGAAGTACTGACCGTTTTTGATCTGGAGACGAAAAAATTGCTCGCCGCCAAGGCCCTCAGTCAATCCGAGACCCCGGGCCTGGGCGCTCGCGTGGCCGATGACAACGAGCCGTTCATCAAGCAGTTCAAAGGGATGGCGTATCAGGATGGGGTGGCGCTCAAAGCCAACGGTGGTCAACTCGATGCGATCTCCGGCGCCACGGTCTCGGCAGCGGCCTTCACCGACGCGGTGAACCTGGCGATCGAGCGCTTGGCCGAGCACAGCCAAACCGTGACGGCGAAGTAGGGAGTGAGAAGATGAAGACACTGACCCAGGAATTCACCAAGGGACTGTGGGAACAACTCCCGCCGTTTAGACTCGTCTTGGGCCTCTGCCCGACCCTGGCGGTGACCAAGTCGCTCGAAGGGGGCTGGGGTATGGGCCTGGCCACGACGTTCGTGCTCGTTTGCTCCAACTTGTTTGTCGCCAGCCTGCGCAAGGCAATTCCGCCCAAGGTACGCATCGCCACCTTCATCGTAATCATCGCCACCTTCGTGGTGATCACCGAGCTGATGATGAAGGCCTACACGCCGATGCTGTCCAAGACGCTGGGGGTGTTCATTCCCTTGATCGTGGTCAACTGCATCATTTTGGGTCGGGCCGAAGCGTTCGCCTCAAAAAATGGTATCGGGCGTTCCTGCCTCGACGGATTGGGGATCGGCATCGGCTTCACCCTGGCCTTGGCCCTGCTCGGCGCTGTCCGTGAAATATTCGGCACGGGAAAGCTGACCATTTTTGCGCAGGCCGAGCTGTCGGTGAGTCTGATTCCCCTGGCCGAGGGTCAGGAGTATCTGTTCAGATTCATGGTCGAAGCCCCCGGCGCGTTCGTCTGCTTGGGTGCGATGCTGATGCTGATGAACATCATCACCGAACGGTCCGCCAAAGCGGCGTAATTGAGGAGTGATCGATGACTGAATACCTGTTGCTGTTCGTTTCGGCCATTCTGGTCAACAATATCCTGCTCGCCGAGTACCTGGGCAACTGTCCGTTTTTGGGCACCTCGCAAAAGATGGGCACGGCCACCGGGATGGGCATGGCGGTCATTTTCGTGCTGACCTTTGCCGGCGCGATCACCTATGTCATCTACTGGTATTTGCTGGTGCCCTTTGAGATCGAATACTTGAGAACGATTGCCTTCATTTTGGTGATCGCGGCCCTGGTGCAACTGGTCGAGATTGTGCTGCAGAAATCAGCACCGGCCCTGTACAAGGCGTTGGGCATCTTTTTGCCGCTGATCACCACCAACTGCGCGGTCTTCGGTGTGGCGATCAAGGCGATCGACAAGGACTACGACTTTATGCAGACCATGGTCTACTCGTTCTCGTCAGCGGTCGGTTTTGCCCTGGCCCTGGTCTTGTTCGCCGGGATGCGGGAGCGCTTCGCCCTGACCCGAATGCCCAAGGTATTGCAGGGAACCGCGTCGGGATTGATCGCCGCCGGGCTGATGTCGCTGGCCTTTTACGGATTTAAAGGGTTGTTTTAAAACTGAGAAAAACGATCCGCGAGACTTCTTGGGCAGAGCAAGAAGGGTTGTTTTAGGAGTGTGGGGAATCAGTTCCCACGAGGTTTTCTTCGGAGGTTAACAGAAGATGCTCATAGCAGCTCTTGTCATTGGTGGTATCGGCGTGGTGGCCGCCCTCGGTTTGGGCATCGCCGCCAAGGTATTCGCCGTTTATGTCGATCCAAAAATTCTCGAAGTCGAAGAGGTGATGCCCGGCGCCAACTGTGGCGGCTGCGGCTTCACCGGTTGTTCGGCGGCCGCGGCAGCGGTGGTCAAGGGCAAGGCCCCGCCCAACGTCTGCATCGCCGGTGGATTCGAAGTGGCCGAAGCGGTGGGCCGCCTGATGGGTCTCTCGGTCGAAGCCGGTGAAGTGGGCGTGGCCGAGTTGGGCTGCAAGTACGGTCGGGACCTGGCCCACCTGCGGTTCGATTACGACGGCATACGGGACTGCAATGCCGCGGCGCTTGTCACCGGCGGGGGCAAGGTCTGCTCGATGGGCTGTCTGGGCTTCGGCTCCTGCGTCGAGGCCTGCCCCTTCGGCGCCCTGTACATGGGCGAGGACGGGCTGCCCCACACGATCAAAGAGAAATGCACGGCCTGCGGCACCTGTGAGCGAATTTGTCCCAAGACCATTATTCGCGTGCAGACCCCCAGCCGGCGCTTCACCCACGTGCAGACCTCCGACGATTGCGTGGCCCCCTGCCAGGCGACCTGTCCGGCGCAGATCGATATTCCGGCCTACATCGCCGCGATCGCCGATGGGGAATACGAGCAGGCGGTGAGCATCATCAAAGAGGCCAACCCGTTCCCGCTGGTCTGCGGCCGGGTCTGCCCTCACGAGTGCGAAGGGGCCTGCCGTCGCAACGATGTGGACGTGCCGGTCAACATCAACCACCTCAAGCGCTTTGCCGCGGACTTCGAGCTCTATTCGGGCAAGCGCATCGTGCCTCCCAAGCTGCCCTCCACGGGCAAGCGGGTGGCGATCGTCGGGGGTGGACCCTCCGGGTTGACCTGTGCCTACTACTTGGCCCGGTTGGGACACGAGGTGAAGGTCTTCGAGGCGATGCCCAAGCCCGGCGGCATGCTGCTCTACGGCATTCCCGAGTACCGGCTGCCCAAGAAGACCCTGGCCTGGGAGATTCAGGGTATTTTGGATCTGGGCGTGGAGCTCAAGTGCAACACCAAACTCGGTGAGGATTTCACCCTCGACGATTTGGTCAAGCAGGAGTACGACGCGATTTACTTGGCCGTCGGTGCCTGGGACTCTCGCCGATTGGGTATTCCCGGGGAGCACGATTTCGACGGCGTGGCCAGCGGTACCGAGTTTCTAATCAAGCGCGGTCTCAACGAAGAAACCCCTGTCGGTAAAAACGTGATTATCGTCGGCGGCGGCAACACGGCGATGGACGCGGCGCGCACCTCCTGGCGGCTCGGCGCCGAAAACGTCTACCTGCTCTACCGTCGGTCGCGCAAGGAGATGCCGGCCAATGACATCGAGGTCGAAGAGGGTGAGCACGAAGAGGTGCAGTACCACTTTCTCGCCGCGCCGATCAAGTTGGTCGGGGACGGAGGCAAGCTCAAGGCGATGGAGTTTTTGCGGATGGAGCTCGGTGAGCCCGATGCGTCCGGGCGCCGTCGTCCCGTGCCGGTCGAGGGATCGGAAAAGTTGATCGAAGCAGATAATGTGTTCAGCGCGATTGGCCAGTCCCCCGACCTGACTTGTCTCGACAAAGGGGAGGTGGGGGCCAAGCTCAATCGCACCCGTTGGAATTCGATTGTCGCGGCCGAAGGGACGATGCAGACCGACGTCAATCAGATTTTTGCCGGTGGTGATGGCTGGCGCGGAGCGGCCACGGCAGTGGAGGCGATTCGCGACGGGCGATTTGCCGCGCGCTCGATCAACAAGTTGCTGCTCGGTGAAGAGACCGCCCTGCCCAAGAACTGGTACGAAAAAGCACCCAAGCTGCCCGGAGTGGACGCAGGAGTCGAGCTCGAGAAGAGTGAACGGGCAGGCATGCCCGATCTGTCGGTCGATGAGCGGCGCCACAATTTCGAGGAGGTCGAGCTGGGGCTGTCCGAGGAGATGGCCAAAAAGGAGACCGAGCGCTGCCTGCAGTGCGGCGAGGTGTGCTACCGGGGTTTTCGAAAAGAGGCGGCGTCATGAAACGAGCATTGATATTCCTAATAGTCGCGTTGTCATTTGGCGCGCTCGGCGGGTGCGATCAGGCACCGGCCGATGGTGAAGAGACGGCTGCCGGTGAAGTGGTGCTGCCCTATGCCCGCATCGCCGAAGGAGGGGACGATCCGGCAGAGAACGGACCGGACGATTCCACCGTGCTCGCCGAGATCGCACCGGGGACCCAACAGGCAGTGAAGTTTCCCCACTTCAAGCACGCTTCCAACCAAAAATCGGGCTTCGGCATTCCCTGTGTCGACTGTCACCACACGGCTGAAGGCACAGACCCGGACGACGGCTGTGTGAGCTGTCACAAGGTGCCGGCAAAAGACGCGGAAGCCGCCCATCAGGGGCCGGACGACAACCTGCTGCTGATCGCCGAGAAGCAGGACTTGAGCGAAACCGCGCCGGTGCCGTTCAACCACTTCACCCACGCCTCGGCCAAGGGGTACAAGGTCACCTGCGAGAGCTGCCACCACACCGGCGACAAGGTGCCCTGCTCCGATTGTCATCTGGAGATTGCCAAGAAAACCGAGGACGGGGCGGTGGTACCCAAGACCAAGCGGGCCTTTCACCTCAAGTGCAAGGGATGTCACGAGAACTTGAAAAAGAGCCAACCCGATTCAATCGCTCCGGTGGATTGTGAATCCTGTCACACCACCAACACATTGAAGCGGCTGCCGGGCAGCTTGAGCCTGGAGCGGGCCTTACACTTGAGTTGTGTCACCTGTCATCAGCGAATGCAGTTGGCCAACCCGGAGACCAAGGCTCCGGCCCAGGAGTGTGCGGGGTGTCACAACGGCGGCAAAAAGAAGAAGAAAGTGGTCAAGCGGCCCACCCCCAAGCCCAGCGATGACGGCAAGCCCAAGGTAGCGGCCGGTCAGGAGCAGGATCCGGGTCCGGCAAAGATGATCATCGACCACGCGATCGACAAGAAGTCCGGTTCGCCCTTTGATCACCACGCCCACCAGACGTACGGTGATAGCTGCGAAGCCTGCCACCACAAGGGCTTGGAAGACCCCACCTGTCGTACCTGTCACAAAACCGTGGAAGACGCCAAAAAGATCTATCACGCCAACTGCATGGGGTGTCACAAAGAGCGGGGCGCCCCGAACAAGTGCACCACCTGCCACCCGAAGTAAGGACTTTTACAGCGCTGAATCGAGGAGGGTGATGAGTTCCCCTTTGGGCTTGGATCCCACCACGGTTTGGATCACCTTGCCGTTCTGGTACAGCATCATCGTGGGGATGGATTGAATCCCCATGGAAGCGGCCAGCTGGTTGTTGTCATCCACGTTGACTTTGACGATTTTGACCCGTCCCTGATACTCCGTGGCCAGGGATTCCAGAATCGGCCCGACCACGCGACATGGACCACACCAGGGGGCCCAAAAATCTACTAATACCGGGATATCGCTTTTAAGGACAATATCTTTGTACGTTTCGTCCGTTGCATTTTCGATTGCTTCACTCATCATCCCCTCCTCTTCAAATCGTTTCTACAGATTTGATAATACTTATCATAGGCAAAGATTGGTCTCCGGCAAGAGGTGGAGCATCCGGCGGAGAAAATTCTGTCCTTGGTGGTTTGATCCCTTGCACCGGAGGAGGGCCTCCCTTATGTAGTGCTGATGAAGAACCGAGACTACATCGAGGTCCACGGGGCCAAAGAGCACAATCTGAACATCGACATCCTTAAAATACCCAAGCACCGGCTGGTTGTCTTCACCGGGGTCTCCGGTTCGGGCAAATCATCCCTCGCCTTTGATACCCTGTATGCCGAAGGACAGCGCCGGTATGTGGAATCCCTCTCCGCCTACGCCCGCCAGTTCCTCGGTCAACTCGAGAAGCCCCGGTACGACAAGATCAAAGGCCTCTCGCCGACCATCGCCATCGAGCAGAAAGCCGCGTCAGCCAATCCGAGATCCACTGTCGGCACGATTACCGAGGTGTACGATTACATGCGGGTGCTCTGGGCCCGGGTGGGCACCCAGCATTGTCATCTGTGTCATCGGCCGGTCGAGGCGATGACCCCGCAGCAGCTCACCGAGGAGATCGTGGGATTGCCCGCCGGATCCAAGGTCAAGCTGCTCGCCCCGCTGGTGGTGCGCCGCAAGGGGGAGCACAAGGAGGTGATCGACCGGGTCAAGGAGCACGGTTTCCCTCGGATGCGCATCGATGGCCGGGAATATCGGGTCGACGAGGAGTTGCCGGTACTGCACAAAACCAAGAAGCACACCTTGGAAATCGTCGTCGATCGAATTGTGGTGGGAAAGACCGCTCCATCCCAATTGACCGACTCGGTGGAGACGGCATTGCTGGAATCCGACGGGGAGATTGTGTTGGCCCTCGAAGATGGGCCGGATCGGCGCTTTTCCACCAAGCGGTACTGCACGGACTGCAAAATCGGTTTTGCCAAGCTGAGCCCCCAGTCGTTCTCGTTCAACTCCCCTCTGGGAGCCTGTGAGGCGTGCAACGGGCTGGGAACGCGGCTCGAGATCGATCCCTCGTTGCTGATTCCCGATCCCGGTCTGTCGATACGCCAGGGGGCGATTCGGCCGTGGGCTTCTCAGCTGCAGCGCAACGACGGCTGGAACGCGCGAATCTTCGCCGCCTTGGAACGGGATTTCGATATCGACCTGGACAAGCCGTGGCGCAAGCTCTCCAAACAAAAGCAACAGCTCGTGCTGTTCGGCACCGGGCGGGATCGCATCCAGGTCAAGTGGCAGCGGGGCAAGTCCCACGGAGAATGGTCGATGAAATTCGAGGGGGTGGCCAACACGATGATGCGGCGGATGCACCAGACCACCTCCAACGACATGCGGGAGTTTTACCAGCAGTACCTCTCCAATGTGCACTGCACCGAGTGCGACGGCGCTCGGCTCAAGCCCGAGTCCAAGGGGGTGTTGATCGAGGGCCGGGCGATCGACGAGCTGACCGGGATGAGCATTGCCGAGGCCAAGGAGTGGTTCGAGAATCTGCGGTTGGAGGGGGCCCGAGCGCGAATCGCCACCGAGGTGCTCAAGGAGATCGGGGCCAGACTCGGTTTTTTGGTCAACGTGGGGCTCTCCTATTTGACTCTCGATCGCCTGGGGCCCTCCCTTTCTGGCGGTGAGGCGCAGCGGATTCGGCTGGCCAGTCAGCTGGGAGCCGAGCTCTCCGGGGTGATGTACGTGCTCGACGAGCCGTCGATTGGGCTGCATTCCCGGGATGGGGCCCGATTGCTCGACGCGTTGGTGGGATTGCGGGATTTGGGCAATACGGTGATCGTCGTCGAACACGACCGGGAAACGATTGACCGGGCGGATCACGTGGTCGATTTCGGTCCCGGCGCCGGGATGGCCGGTGGATTGGTGGTGAGCCAGGGAACACCGAAAAAAGTGGCCAACGACCGGCGCTCATTGACCGGCAAGTATCTGGCCGGTAGGGAGTCGATTCCCATGCCCGAGCAACGGCGCGAGCCCGCCGGCTGGTTCGAGCTCAAGGGGGCGACGCTCAACAATCTGAAAAATGTCGATCTCAAACTGCCGTTGGGGGTGTTCACCGTGTTCACCGGGGTGTCCGGCGCGGGCAAGAGCTCCTTGTTGTCCCAGACCCTGTTGCCCGCACTACAGCGAAAACTGCATCGGGCCACGACACAATCCGGGCCCTACCGGGAGATGGTCGGCCTGGAGCAGTTGGACAAAGTGATCCACATCGACCAGCGGCCGATCGGGCGCACCCCTCGGTCCAATCCGGGGACCTACACCAAGGCGTTCGACGAAGTGCGCAAAATCATGGCCCAAACACCCGAGGCCAAGGCCTACGGTTTCGGTCCCGGGCGGTTCAGCTTCAACGTCAAAGGGGGGCGCTGCGAGGCCTGCCAGGGCGCCGGGGTAATCAAGGTGGAGATGCACTTCCTCGCCGACGTGCACGTCCCCTGCGAGGTGTGCCATGGGCAGCGCTACAACGAAGCGACCATGCGCGTGCGCTTCAAAAATAGGAATATTCGGCAAATTCTGGATACCACGGTCACCGAAGCGCGGGATCTGTTCGCCAACCAGCCCCCCCTGCTCAGAATACTGAACACCCTCGAAGATGTGGGCATGGGCTATGTGCAGCTGGGTCAGCAAGCCACCACCCTCTCCGGGGGAGAGGCCCAACGGATAAAACTCTCCAGGGAACTGGCCAAACGAAACACCGGGAAAACCCTCTACGTCCTTGACGAGCCCACCACCGGCCTTCATTTTGACGATATCAAAAAGTTGTTACACGTGCTGTTCAGGCTGGTGGAGCAGGGAAACACAGTGGCGGTGATCGAGCACAACCTGGAGGTGATCAAGTGCGCCGACTGGATCATCGACCTGGGTCCGGAAGGGGGAGACCAAGGAGGAAAGATAGTCGCGCAAGGGGTGCCGGAAAAGGTGGCCAAAAGCAAAAGATCCCACACAGGGCGATATTTGAAAAAACTGTTTGATAATTAATGGTTACAGCCGTTTCCCAAAATAGAGTTACGCTGTCGTCGAATTTCTAAAACGAATTCTAATATTTCATGAAGAAATAATAATAAAAAATTAACGGAAATAACACTATACAATTGGTGACATTTTCGCTAAAAGAATCCTAACGCTATTATAAGGTAAAGTTTCATTAAAACATTGTGCTATAGTGGCTTTAATAAAAGTGAAAAAACACTGGATGGCAGAAAACCGTCGCAATATCTCTGTCAAACATAGCCAGGAGGCCAGCATGCATCGCGGTGATAAAGGCATCTTTTGGGTCGTCAACTTTTTGCTTGTGGTCACGGTGGGGCTCGTTACAGCCTTATCCACAGCCCATGCCCAAACCCAGATCAAACCTCGTATCATGATATTGTTTGATACATCTGGTAGCATGGCCTGGGATGTAGCCGGCGACAACACCGAAGGCGACGGTAGCGCTGATCCTTGGATCGGAGGTACAACCTGTTGTCCAGGTACTGGTGATAGTCGTCTTTTCTTCGCTAAAGAAGCCATGACTTCAATGTTGCTCGCATCGGGTGATATTGAATTTGCGCTCATGAAATTTGACCAGAATTATTCCACTGATCAAAGTGACGCGGAGGAAGCATGGCAATATTGGAATAATCAGGTGGATGGCCAACGCGATCACTTGAGATATGATGGCGGCTCTACCTTCAATTATAACGGGGGATGGTGGACCGGGGCGTCTGGCGACAATAGCGAAGATTGGTTACCCGTTCCATTCTATGATGGCAACAGCGCCAATATTTTGATGTGGATGGATCATCACGAATATTCATCGACAAATCTTGGAGAAGCTGATGATAATACTGCCTTTGATCCCCCAAATGGTCTGGGGATGCCCTATGGAGACAGTAAAGAGCAGGAATTGCGAGCAGATGGTGGGACACCACTGGGTGAGGCTCTCGCCGCAGCGTACGAGTACCTCAGCGAGGTGATTAACGCGGATCCTGATGCCGACTGTCGTCCGTACTCTCTTATAGTACTCACCGATGGTGTGGCGAATGGCGACGTTAATCCTGTGGTTCAAACAGACCTCCTTCACGATGATTTAGGGGTGGATGTTTGGGTCATTGGGTTTGCATTCACTAACACGATTATGGACTGGATGGCCCAGGCTGGCGGCTGTCATTTTGATCCAAATCGAGGAACAGGAGCTGCCGTTTGTCCAGCTCCACCGGGAACATGGGATAGCGAAACGGAAACGTTCAGTTATTGCGAGGGCACTCCACCTGACACTGCCTGTTCTGGGGCGTTGGGGTATTCTTTTTTGGCCAACTCACAAGCCAGCTTAACGGCGATTCTATATACAGTCGTTAGCGAGTCCATCCTAACCGAAAAGTGCAATTATATTGATGATGACTGCGATTGCCCGGGGGACACCAATACCGATGGGTATATCTGTGGTCCAGGAGATGATGGGGTCGACGAAGGGTTTGACAAGTTTTGCGATGTGCACGGCGTTTTGTTGCCCACCCTGCCAGCCTTGGATCCTGACCCAGACAGCACTCCATGGGATTGGGGTGATCCAGATGATCCAGGTAGCATTTTCGCGCAAGCGGCAGAAGTCTTCTGTGAAGATCCGGGTGAAACTGTTTGCGACGGCATTGACGACAATTGTGATGGACAAACCGATGAGGCGCCACCCACGGGCTGGCCGGAAGGGGTGGACTGCGGGGGATGCATCGCTGCGGATTATCCGACCTTTGATTGCCAGCCGGGTCAACCGGAGTTGGGCGAGTGTGAGCAGGGTAGGGAGATCTGCAGGCCGCTCACGGGTGAAGGTATGGTCTGTGTGGGATCGATTGGTCCGACGCCTGAGATTTGCGACGGACGGAACAATGACTGTGACCTAGAGACCGATGAGGGGGTGACTTATCCCGGTGGGGATCCCAGCTGTACGCTCTACGGTGGTGAGGGGATTTGTGGTCCTGGGGAATTCCAGTGCGTCAGTGGGGATTGGGAGTGTATCCACCCCAATTCGCCCGAACCTGAAGTGTGCGACGGCCTTGACAACGACTGCGACGGCCTGACCGACGAGGATCTGTACCAGGCCTGTGGCGGGTGCGACGTGTTGGTTTATCCCTGGTGCGTTGACCCTGAGGAGGGGCTCTGCTTCCAAGGGGTGCAGGCATGTGCTGCCGTGCCCGACTCCGGCGAAGAGGGCTGGGGTCCCTGTGAGGGGGATCAGGGACCGGTAGACGAGGTATGCAACAACCAGGACGACAATTGCGACGGGATGGTCGACAATGCGGACGCTGCGGGCAACCCGCTGACCGACGACACCCCCTGTGGTCCTTGCGACGACGGCAACTTGGTCTGTGTGAACGGGGTGTGGGATTGCCAGAACGCCTCTGAGCCCCAACCCGAGGTGTGCAATAACCTGGACGACAACTGCAACGACATCATCGACGATGTGATTCCCCCGGATGACGGTATCTGCAGCCATGCGCCTGATCCGCTTCCAGCGGACACGGGCATCTGCGAGCCGGGCATGCTCGTTTGTGACGGCCCGAACTCGGAGTGGGACTGCGTGGGCGGGGTCAAGCCGGGTACGGAGACCTGCAATACCCTGGATGACGACTGTGACGGGGAGACCGATGAGGATCTCGGTTCTCCGGTCGGCGATCTGTGCGGCGGTGGCCCTCCCGGATTCGAGGACGAGGGTCTGTGTGAACAGGGGACCTACATCTGCAACGCCCTGGGACAGCTCGAATGTGACGGGGATCAGGGACCGGTTCCCGAGGAGTGCGACGGCTTGGACAACGACTGCGACGGGGAGACCGACGAAGGGCTCTATCGGGCCTGTTGGTGCGATGAGGCGACCTCGCCGCTGGAGTGCTATGACCCGACCGATCCGCTCCATGTACCCGACTATCTGGACGTGGGGATCTGCCACTATGGTGTGCAAACCTGTAAGGACGGCGAGTGGGGTGTGCTGGACGGAGATACCATGCTCGTCGGTGAGTGTGAAGGGGAGGTGCGGCCCCAGCCCGAGGTGTGCAACGGCTTGGACGACGACTGCGATTGTATCAATGGAGACACCAACAATGACGGCACCGTCTGCGGCGTGGGCGACGAGAACGTGGACGAACCCCCGCTGGCCCCGCCCGTGGGCGAAGTGTGCAACGAGTGCGACGACCTGTGGCAGTGCATCGAAGGGGAGCTCGAGTGTATCGGCGATGGGGCTTCGGACGAGGTGTGCAACAACCTGGACGACAACTGCAACGGCTTGACCGACGAGGGTCTGTTCGAGGCGTGCGGCGGCTGCGATCCGGCGGTCTACCCGCCGCCCCAATGGGACTGCACCGCCGATCCCAATGAGGGTGAGTGTCAACAGGGCATCATCCAGTGCGTCGGCGGCGTTTGGAACACCGACTGCGTGGGCAGCATCGGCCCGATCGAAGAGGTGTGCGACGGTCTGGACAACGACTGCGACGGCGAGATCGACGAGACCTATCCCCAGGCGGGCCAGATCTGCCAGGAGGGTGAGGGCATTTGTGAAGAGGCGTGGTGGATCTGCCTCAACGGCACCCTGGAGTGTTGCGCCGAGGTGATCGGCGATACCTGCATCCCGCCCCAGGGGCCGTTGGTCGAGGAGTGCAACGGCTACGACGACGACTGCGATGGCGAGATCGACGAGGGAATTCCCTGGGTCGGTGAAGAGTGCGGAAACGATTTGGGGGTCTGCGAAGCGGGAACCCTGCAGTGCATCTGCGATCCCGGGCCCCACGACTGCGAGGCCGAATGCGTGGGTGAACAGACCGGCACTGAAGAGATCTGCAATGCCCTGGACGACGACTGCGACGGCCTGACCGATGAGGACCTGCACAGCGGTGACACTTGCTCCAATTCCCAGACCGATGATCCCAACGAAGGGATCTGTGAGGAGGGGCAGGAGATCTGCATTAACGGCGTGTGGGAATGCAATGCCAATCTGCCCCAGCCTGAGATTTGCGACGGCCTGGACAACGACTGTGACGGGGCCACCGATGAGGGGCTCGAGGTCGAATGTCCGGCAGACAGCATCTGCATCGAAGGGGAATGCGCTCAGGAGTGCGAGGGTGAAGAGCTGGTCTGTCCCGAGGGCACGACCTGCGAAGAGATCGACATCGGCGGCGGCGTGATCGAGGAGCTCTGCATCTCCGACGTCTGCCGTCCGGACAATCCGGACGCCCTGGCCTGCTCGGACAATCCGTTCTGGTGCGATGAAGGATTCGTACCCCCGTGCCATTGCGAGGCCGCGCCCAAGCTGTGCGTCGACGATTGTTACAACCAGGTCTGTCCCGAAGGGCAGGTCTGTGTGCCCCAGGCCAATGGCTCGTGCTACCCGATCATCGACGCGGACTGCTACGTGCTGGGCTGCACCGGTGGCCAGATTTGTGTCAACGGTACCTGTGTGCCCGATCCCTGTGCCGCTGTGGTCTGCCCGGAAAATCTGTACTGCAACGCCAGCGGGCTGTGTGTCTCGGTGTGTGAGGACATTGTCTGTCCCGAGGGCTCGACCTGCTTCGAGGGGGCCTGTGAGCCCTATCCCTGCTACGGTGTGGAATGCCCGCCAGGATTGTCCTGTTGCGATGACGCGGCCAAGCCGTGGTGCGACGCGGGCGACCTGGGTGAGTGCGTCCAGGGGGATTGTTGGCAGGTCCCCTGCGAATTCTATCAAATCTGCGTGGACGGCGTGTGCATCGATGATCCCTGTTGGAATGTCGAATGTCCCAACGGCTACCAGTGCCTCGACGGCGCCTGCTACGAGTACCAGGGGGGTGGGGACGGGGACGCCGACACGGATGCGGATACCGACGGGGATACCGACACTGATACCGATACGGATGCGGATGGGGACACCGACACGGGGAGCAACCCGAACGGCGACGGCTCCCAAGGAATGAAGAAGGTCCTCTCCACCGGTATGGGCGGCTGTCTCTGCTCGAGCACCCCGGCCGCCGGAACCGGCGGTCTGGGCTGGCTGCTGCTGATGATGTTCGTCGGGGGTTTGGCGGTGTTTCGCTCGCTCGACGGGCGCAAAAAAAAAATAGCGCTCACCGTCCTCACTCTCGTAGCCGCGATGGCCATCGTCGGCTGCCAGGTTGAACCCTATCAATTTGCTGATGGCGTCATACCCGACGCGAGTATCGATAGCGGATCGGGGGACGCGGACACGGACACCGATTCCGATGCGGACATTGATACTGACACTTGCGCCCCGGATGCGGGGGAGTTGTGTGACGGTATTGATAACGACTGCGACGGTCAGACCGACGAAGGCTACGATCTGACCTCGAATCCGCTCCACTGCGCCCAGTGCAACAACGAGTGCGGTCCTTATCAGAACGCGGCAGCGCTCTGCGTCCAATCCGTCTGTCAAATGGGGGACTGTGCCACTTTCTGGCAGGACTTGAATCAATCGGACACCGACGGCTGCGAGTACTTCTGCACCCCGACTTCTGACAAGGACATGTGCGACGGGGTCGACCTGCTCGATCCAGACAATCCGTATGTCGGCAAAGACAATGACTGTGATGGCGAAATAGACGAAGATGTCCAGTTTCAAACCGATCCGATGAACTGCGGCCGCTGCAAGCACATCTGCTACTTCCCCCACGCGAAGGCCCTATGCGTTGCCGGACAGTGCGCCATGGGAGAGTGCGAGGACGGATTCCTCGACATCGACGGCCAGGCCAACAACGGGTGCGAGTACAACTGTACCCCCAATCCCCTCGGGGAGCTGTGCAACAACGTGGACGATGACTGCGATGCGGAAACCGACGAGGGCAATCCCGAAGGGGGTGCTGAGTGTTACACGGCAAGTACCGGTTGCGTTGACAGCAACAGTGACGGCATTTTCGAATGCCTGGGCAACTGCGCGGCCGGCCGCGAGGAATGCCTGGGAGGTATCCTGCAGTGCCGCAATCAGATCGGCCCCAAGATTGAAACCTGCGACAACACGGATGAGAACTGCAACGGCACGATTGACGAGGGGCAGTTCCAGGTCTGTCAGACGAGCGACTACGATGAAGTGGGCGCCTGTCATTACGGCGTGCAGACCTGTCAAGCCGGCCAGTGGGGTGGCGACGACGGATCCGGGTGGCAGGTCGACGTGTGCGGCGGGGAGGTCCCGCCCAAGGACGAGGTGTGCGACAACGCGGACAACGACTGTGACAACCTGACCGACGAGGCCGTCGATGTGGCAGCCAACGATCCCCAAATCGGCCAACCCTGTGGGGTGGGCATCTGCTCGGGAACGACAATTTGCGAACTGGGTAAGATTGAGTGCGACGGAATGGAGCCGGCCGACGAGGAGATTCCCTGCAACGGCTTGGACGATGACTGTGACGGCATCAAGGACGAAATGGTCTATGTCTGCGGCGGCGGCCCCCCCGGGTTCGAGAACGAGGGTATTTGCCAGCAGGGCACCTACATCTGCCCTGACGAAGGGGATACGGACATGGGGCCGGAGTGTGTGGGCAGCATCGAGCCCGAGGACGACGATCGCTGTGATGGCTTGGACAATGACTGCGACGCGGAGACCGATGAGGATGCCGTCGAGGGGGATCCCTGTGGTCCGCCCTGCGATGCCGGAGAGCAGCGCTGCATCGATGGTGCCACCCGGTGTTGTTCACCGGAATCCGCCGATGGGGAGTGTGACCAATACCTGTTGCCCGTCAAGGAGGAGTGTGACGACATCGACAACGACTGCGACGGGGAGACGGATGAAGAGGTCTATCGGCACTGCTGGTGCGAGGAGGATGGGACGACCTGCCACGGAAACGACGACGTAGCGCCGCCTTACGACGAATTTGGCGTATGTCGATATGGCCTGCAGACCTGTCGGGACAACGAGTGGGGTGCCGAGGTGGACACGGATTGGGTGCCCGATGGCTGTAACCACAGCGTGGGTCCCGAGGACGAGCGCTGTGACGGTTTGGACAACGACTGCGACGACCTGACCGATGTGGCCGATACGGATCTGGACACGGATCAGGCGTTCGACGAGCAGTGCAATGCCCAGTGTCCCGGCGGTATCAACGTCATTTGCGATCCGGCGGGCAGCGGCTGGATCTGTGAATATGATTGCTACGACGAGGTAGACAACCCCACCGGCGCGGTGGAGTGCAACTCGGCCGGCGGTCACGTGGTGATGGAGACCCTCTGCGACGACCAGGACAATGACTGCGATGGGGAGACCGACGAAGGGTTGACCAGCAGCATGGAGAACTGCGGCGCCTGCGGCAACGACTGCAGCACCATCGCCGATAATCCGGCGATGAACGTGGTATCGATCGCCTGCACCGGATCGGTTTGCCAAATCACCGAGTGCGCCCCGGGCTGGGTCGAGCTGGACGGGGATCCAACCAACGGCTGCAATTACCCCTGTCCCGCTCAGAGTGCTGAGACGTGCGACGGCGAGGACAACGATTGTGACGGTCAGACCGACGAAGGCCTCGAAGGATTGCAGGAGATCTGCGACGGTATCGACAACGACTGCGACGGTGACCTGGACCACGAGGATGCTGATTTGACGGCACCTCAGGGGGTTTGTGAGCCCCTCTGCGGCGGGACCAATGTACCGGAATGCTATTCCAGCGCCCCTGGTGAAGGGGAATGGCGGTGCGACTACCAATGTACCGACGAGGGCGGCGAAGTGGAATGCACTTCGGGTGATCCAAGGGTGCCCGTGGCTGAAGAAGATATCTGCGACAATCTGGACAATGACTGTGACGGATTGACTGACGAGCCTTTCATCGAAGATACGAATGCGGGACTCTATCTGGGCGCCCCTTGTGACAACGGTCAAAACGGGGCATGCCTGCTGGACGGTGAAGTGCGTTGCATCCCCAATGCCACAACTGCGGACAATCCGTTCCTGGTCTGCTGCGATCCGGCCGGGGGGAATCCCTGTGTCACGCCTCTGGATCCGGACGGCGTTCCAACTTCTGAGGGCAGCTTGACCAACGGTATCGACGAGGACTGCGACGGATACACTGACGACGGTACTACCAGCTGCATCGCCGATATTCTGACGATAACCGACACGACGCCGAGCACCATCACCTATTACATTTTTGCTTACGAGGCCAGCCGCGCCGCCGGCCTGACCGGTGGCAAACAGTCGCCGGTCGCCTGTACGCAATACGACGTTCTTCCCTGGACGTTCATCAACTGGGATGATGCGATGGAGGCATGTGACGCTCTGAACGAAAAGGATGAGGACGGAAACAATATCGCCTGTTCCGGTAACGAATGCTGGTCGCTCTGTACAGCCAAGCAGTGGCAATTTGCCTGCGCCTACTCCCAACCCGAGGGTACTGCCCCCCACTCATATCCGTACGACAACGATGCCGATTTTGATGATGATTATGTAGCATCTTACTGCAACGGTCATGATTACAATGCATCAGTGGACGAGCTGATCGCCAGCGGTGAGGCGTCCGACTGTTACGCTGACTGGGCTACCGGTAACGTTTTCGATATGTCGGGCAATGCCGAGGAGTGGACACGAACCCTTAGAGAAGTGGGCGAGCTGGATCTATATGAAATTCGCGGTGGCTCCTACAATGACCAGGGCGGCGGACTCAAATGCCACTTTGATTTCTGGGCAGCCGAAGCGGACTTCCAAATGCAGAATTTGGGCTTCCGCTGCTGTCGCGGTGACGATCCCACATTCCCGCCAGTGGTCGAGTAGAATTCGAAGTACAACCTTCCCTCGAGAGGAGGGGAGGTCGACCATCACTCAGTCTCTTCCTGCCTATTTGCTCAAGCTCTCCAAGCGTTTTTGACTGTTCCTTCGAGAATCGGGAGGAGAGCTATTAGATCTTTAGAACTCACCTCCACATCGCACGTCTGGCGGAGCGCGTCACTCTTGCAGTTGAAGGCGATTGAAAGTCCAGCGGCCTCGGCGGCCCAGCGGTCGTTGTCGTTGTCGCCGATGAAGGCGGTGGCGCTGAGGGGGAGGTCCTCTTTTTGGGCCAGCATTTTAATGCCCCTTGCTTTGCCCTCGAAGTCGTAGGGGGTGTGGGTTCCCCCGGTGATTCGGCCTTTTTCGTCGAAGTGTATTCGATTGATCAGCAGGTGATCGAATTCGAAATCTCCGAACAGTTCGTCGACGACAATATCCAGGCTGCCCGAGACGACGGCCAGGATGTGGCCCCGTTGTTTGAGCTCGTTGAGAAGTTGATGGGCGCCGGGCATCGGGCGCAGTGTTTTGAGGATGGCTCGGATGTGACCTTCGGTGGCGCCGGCTCGGACGAACAGCTCCAGGTCCCGTTCGAACCACTGTTTGTAGGTAATTTGTTTGGCAAAGTACTGGCGGTGGGCCTCATGCCGTGCGGCTTTGTCGGTGGCCAGTTGATCGTGCAGGGTCTGCCAGATGAACACCGTGTCATCGACCAGCGTGCCGTCCAGATCGAAGCAGACGAGGGGATAGGCCAGTTCGCGTCTCAACGTCACTCCCCGCTCTGCCCTGTCCCCTTGATGAAATTGTCGATTTTCAAGGCGAGCAGCTCGAAGTACTCCAGGGGCAGGAAGTGGGTCGCCCCGCGCACTTCGAAAAACTCGGCTCGCGGGATGCGAACGGCCATCTCCCGTACCCGTGCGGCGCTGAGAAACCGATCCCGCTGGCCGGCTACCGCCAGCACCGGAAAGGCAAAATCTGCGAGCATCTCCGTCGCATCGTGGTCCGCCGACGCTTGCACGTAACGCCGATAGGTGTCCGTGTCCAAGGCGAGAAAATCGCGAATCACCGCATCAAAAATCAAGTCATCGACGATTTCGTCGACCAGGCCCAGCCGTTTGGCCCAGCGGGTGGGGTGCTCGATGCGGCGCAACATCGCCCGCAGGGTTTCGATGCGATCCAACCGCTCGGAGAGCCAGTTCACCGCGACGGGGAGGTTGCGCTTGACCGCCAGCGCGGCGGAAATCGGATCGGCGGCGGACGATTTGAGAAAGGGTCGGCCGGCCAGTCCGCAGATGGAGACCAGGGCGACAATGCGTTGCGGATATCGACAGGCACTCTCAATCGCGACTTGCGCTCCCAGAGACCACCCCATCAGGGTGACCTGCTCCAATTCCTCTGCATCGAGCACCGCTCTTTGGTAACGGGCCAAACTGGGCACGTCGACCGATACACTCTTTTTGGCGGCGTGCCCGGCGCTCAGGCCCGGGTAGTCCCAAATAATGATCTTGTAACGATTGCGCAGCGCCCGAACCAGGCCGGACCAGATGAGGTGGGTGCCCCCCAGGCCGCCGGCACAGACCAGGGCCTGTTCATACGCCCCGTCATCGACGATGCGGTAGGTGATTTCAGCGTGGTCGACCTGGCATTGTTTGATCTGCATGATGGCCAGCTGCAACCTAACGGGTAAACCAAAAACGGGTAAACCAAAAATTGAAAATATTTTTCGCTTTTTTTTTTGAAACGGCCAGTTGACAAAGTAAAAGTGATGACTACGATGACCCACGTGAGCACTTAGCCTGGTAGAGTGCTCAGAAAGCAAGCAAGCTAACAATTTGTAAATAAAAGAAAAAACAAACCAACCAGGATTCTATGTTCAACGAAATAGGAGGAACGACATGGCACTGAGGCCTTTGCAAGACCGCATTTTGGCGAAGCGGCTTGAGTCCGAGGAGAAGACAAAGGGCGGCATCATCATCCCCGATTCGGCAAAAGAAAAACCGCTCGAGGGAAAAGTGGTCGCCGTGGGCCGCGGCAAAGTTCTTGAAGATGGTTCCGTGCGGGAGCTGGATGTCAAAAAGGGTGACCGAATTCTGTTTGGCAAGTACGCCGGCACAGAGGTCAAAATCGACGGCGACGAGCTGGTCATTCTGCGCGAGGACGACGTCCTGGCGGTCGTGGAATAAGGAGAGGGAATACAATGTCAGCAAAAGAAATTATTTTCGAGGAAGGCGCGCGATCGAAAATCCTCAAGGGCGTCAGTGTCCTGGCCGATGCCGTGAAAGTCACCCTCGGTCCCAAGGGCCGCAACGTGGTGATCGACAAATCGTTCGGCTCCCCCACCGTGACCAAGGACGGCGTCACCGTGGCCAAGGAGATCGAGCTGGAGAATAAATTCGAGAACATGGGTGCCCAGATGGTCAAAGAGGTCGCCTCGAAGACATCGGATGTGGCCGGTGACGGCACCACCACCGCGACCGTGCTGGCCCAGGCGATTTATCGCGAGGGCTCCAAGCTGGTCAGCGCCGGACACAACCCCATGTCCCTCAAGCGCGGCATCGACAAGGGTGTCGGCGCAGTCGTCGAGAAGCTCGTCAAAATGAGCAAGACCGTCAAAGACCAGACCGAAATCGCCCAAGTCGGCACGATTTCGGCCAACGGCGACAACACCATCGGCGAGATGATCGCCGAGGCGATGAACAAAGTGGGCAAAGAGGGCGTGATCACGGTCGAAGAGGCCAAATCGATGGAATCCACCATGGAGGTCGTCGAGGGGATGCAGTTCGATCGCGGCTATCTCTCCCCCTACTTCGTCAGTGATCCCGATCGGATGGAAGCGGTTCTCGAAGACGCCTACATTCTGATTCACGAGAAAAAAATCTCCAACATGAAAGACCTGCTCCCGATCCTCGAGCAAATCGCCCGGATGAGCAAACCCTTGATGATTATCGCCGAAGACGTCGAGGGCGAAGCGCTGGCGACCCTGGTCGTCAACAAACTGCGCGGCACCTTCTCCTGCGTCGCGGTCAAAGCCCCTGGCTTTGGTGATCGCCGCAAAGAGATGCTCAAAGATATCGCCATTCTCACCGGTGGCCAGGTGATCGCCGAAGAGCTCGGTCTCTCCCTCGAAAAAGTGACGATCAACGACCTGGGCAAAGCCAAGCGGATTACGGTCGATAAAGACAACACCACCATCGTCGATGGCGCCGGTAAAAAAGCGGACATCAAGGGTCGCGTGGAGCAGATTCGCCGTCAGGTCGAGGACACCAGCTCCGATTACGATCGGGAGAAGCTGCAAGAGCGGTTGGCCAAGCTGGTCGGCGGTGTCGCCGTAATCAAAGTCGGTGCGGCCACCGAGACCGAGATGAAAGAGAAGAAAACCCGAGTGGAAGACGCCCTGAACGCAACTCGCGCAGCCGTGGAAGAGGGCATCGTGCCCGGCGGCGGCGTGGCCTTGCTGCGCTCCCGGGATGTGCTCAAGAAACTGGAGCTCCCCGAGGACGAGTCTATCGGCGCTGCGCTGATTCAGCGGGCCCTCGAAGAGCCCCTACGCCAGATTTCTTTCAACGCCGGGGTAGAAGGTTCAATCGTCGTACAGAAAGTGGTCGAAGGCAAAGGCGCCTTTGGTTACAACGCAGCTGGCGACAATTACGAAGACTTGCTCAAAGCAGGTATCATCGATCCCACCAAGGTGGTTCGCACGGCGCTGCAGAACGCCGCATCGGTCTCCGGGCTGATGATCACCACCGAGGCGCTGGTCGCCGAGAAACCGAAAAAAGACGACGGCCCTGATCCCATGGCCGGCGGCGGCGGTATGGGCGGCATGGGCGGCATGGGCGGCATGGGCGGCATGATGTAGCCCCGATCCCGACAGAATTCCTGTCAACTCAAAGGCGCGGCCCACCTGGGTCGCGCCTTTTTTTATTTGCACCCAACGCTTTTGCAGGCCTGCTGAGGTAAATTCTTATGGCCACTGGTCGTTTTCATATAGAGCTGGGGAGTACGTGATCCCAAAACGGCGAATCGGAGAGCACAATCATGACGACGACCGTTCTGTTGGTAGACGATGAACCCAAACTGCTTCAGAGCTTGAAAGCAGCGCTATATCAAGAACCGTTCGAGATATTGACCGCCGAGTCGGCAAAAGAAGCCCTCGAGATGCTGAAAACCCAGCCAGTGGATGTGGTGGTGTCCGATGAACAGATGCCGCAGATGTCGGGCAGTGAGTTGCTCTCGCGAGTCCGCAAACTGTATCCGAAGACCGTTCGCATCATGCTGACCGGAAAAACCTCGGTCGCTTCGGTGATGAACGCCATCTATGATGGATGTGTGTATCGATATTTGAAAAAACCGATCAAACCCACTCAACTGGTCGAAACCATCAATAGCGCGCTTCACCAGGAGTCGCTGAAACCCGATGATCCGGTGGATACCAATAAGGATATCTCTCAACAAGACAAAGTGCTGAGAGAATTCATCTCGTCGCAACAGTCCAAAAGCAATGCTGAGGACGAATCACCCGGTGAAATCGAATAGCGACCCTGTATAAATCGGGTCGAGCATATCGGCCAAATTCCAGATAAATATCAACTACTTTTTCGGATGACAATGGGGATACGGATGGGGATACGGGTTCGAGCTCGGATTCGGACATAGATACGGATACGGACGAATGCGTCGATCCTTGTCTGGACCCTCAGGGAAACGAAGTGGCCGATTGCCTGGACGGCTGCGGCGGGATTGTGGCCAATCTCTGTCCAGATGACAATCTGACCTGTATCTACCCCAGCGGCGCTAGCGCGGGACAGTGCCTCGTCACCGAGTCGATGGGGTGCCGATGTCAATTGCGCCTGTTTCCCGAATTTCGACATCTGCGAACCCGAGGGAACGAATTGGCGTTGCCTCGATCAAGGGGAGGGGCTGGTTTGCGTGCCGAGCTGTGCCTGATCGGTAGCGACTACTTGGCCACCTTGCGGATCTCTTCGATGAGGGAGGGCACGACCTTGAACAGGTCGGCGACCATGCCGTAATCGGCCACTTGGAAGATCGGCGCCTCCTCATCTTTGTTGACCGCGACGATGGTCTTGGCGGACTTCATGCCGGCCACGTGTTGCAGCGCGCCGGAGAGGCCGACGGCAAAGTAGAGATCCGGGGCGACGATTTTACCGGTCTGGCCCACCTGAAAGTCGTTGTGAATAAAGCCGGCGTCCACTGCTGCGCGGGTGGCACCCACGGCGCCGCCGAGCAGGTCGGCGAGCTGTTCGAGCATCTTGAAATTCTCTTGCGACTTCAGTCCCCGGCCACCGGAGACGACCACGCCCGCCTCGGCGAGATCGGGTCGCTCGGAAACCGATTTCTCGAACCCTTTGAAGACAATCTGGTTCAGCACCTCTAGTGGTGCGGGTACCTCCACCTTTTCGACCGGGCTGGCTCCGTCCGCGGTGGCACAGGGGTCGAATTCGGTCTGACGAATCGTCACCACCTCGATATCGGCGGGGAGCTGAACCTGGCCGTTGACGTTGCCCGCGTACATCGGACGGGTGTAGGTCAATTTGCCGTCCAGGTTTTCGACAGCAACGACATCACTGGCCATGCCGGCGTCCAGGCGATGGGCCAGCCGGGGCAGCACATCTTTTCCCGTGCTGGTGGCCGGGCTGACCACCACTTGAAAGCCCCCCTGTTTGACCACTTGCTCGATCACCGGTGCCCAGCGCTCGGGGAGCTGCTGATCCAACCCCTCGGCCTCGGCCAGCAGCACTTTTTCGGCGCCCAACTTGCCCAGTGATTCTGCTACGCCACCCAGGGAGTCCCCCAGGGCCATCACACTGTAGGTACCACCGACGAATGAAGCGACCGTCGAGGCGAAGGTGACTGCGCAATTGGTTGACTTTTTCACCTCTCCGTCTTGAATGTGCGCAATGACTAGTACGTTTCCCATGGTTCGCTCCTTCCTACAGCACTTTGGCTTCGTCTTTGAGTTTTTGGACGAGCTCTTCGACCGTCTCGACGATCACCCCGGCGCTCCGCGTCGGCGGCAACGAGAAGGACAACGTGTTGACCCGGCGGGTTTTGTCCACACCCAGATCGTCCAAGCTGTAGGTATCGATCGGTTTCTTCTTGGCTTTCATGATGCCCCGTAGAGAGGCATACCGGGGACCGTCCTGGTACGCTTTGTCCTTGGGGCTGACATTGTTCACCACCCCGTCCGGGGCGACAATCCGCAGGTCTACGGAGATCACCGCCGGCGGCTTGACCTCCACCGTCGCCGCGCCACCGTCGACTTCGCGCACCGCAGAGATTGCGCTGAGATCGGCCTGACTCTCCAGGCTGCCGGCAAAGGTCGCCTGAGGCCAGCCCAACATTTCAGCGAGAATTTGGGCCACTTGATTGGAGTCCCCGTCCACTGCCTGTTTGCCGGTCAGCACCAAGTCGGGTGCCTCTTTTTCAACCAGCTTGGCCAGCGTTCGCGCGACCACCGTCGCATCCAGCTCGTCGTCGTCGCCCGAAACCAGAATGCCCCGATCGGCGCCCATGGCCAGGCATTGCCGAATCTGTTGCGTCACCTCTTGTTGACCGATACTGGCGACAATTACCTCACCGCGCATTTTGTTCGTGCCCGTATCCTCGAGCAACCGCAGCGCGGCCTCCACCGCATATTCGTCAAACGGGTTGGGCTTCCATTCCAGCCCCTCTGAGGTCACCTTGGCGCCGTCTGCACTGATTTTAACTTTGTTGGCGTTGTCCGGATCGACAACTCGTTTCATTGGAACGAGGATCTTCACGGAAAACCTCCTCTTTGGGTTGTCAACGGTCGCTTATTTTACTAGACGACCTGGTTCATGCTCTATGACCAATCGAAAAACACCCTGGTATATTTCCACGATTAAAATTAATCAAGAATGATGCGCATCAGGTGGTTAGATTCAGTTGATCCACCTCCGGACCGACACAGGAGATGACCATCTGGTTGACATCGAGGTAGCGGTTGGCCGCATCGGCGACCATGGTCGGTGTAACCTTTTGAACTTGTTTGGAAAACTTCTCGGCGGCGTCATGCCCGATGCCGTAAAGGTAGCCCAACGCCATACCCGCCGCACGGGCTGATCCCCGCTGGTTGATGATCGAACGGGCGCCGATGAGGTGGCGTTTGACCCGCGTGGTCTCCGAGAGGTCGGGTCGCTTGTTGCGAATCGTTTCGATCTCCCGCAGCAAAGCGTCTACCGCCTGCTCCTCCTGCCCGGGCGAGGTGGCGCAATAGAGGGCGATGTACCCCGGCTCGATGCCTTCCATCGACATCGCCGTGACCGAGTAAGCCAGGCTCAGTTTTTCCCTAATCGTAGCGAACAGCCTCCCGCCGTGACCACCGAGAATTTCGGTCAAGACCTCCAACGTGAACCGATCTTCGTTTTCAAAGGTCGTTCCGGGAAAGCCTACGACGAGATGTGACTGTTCCCTGGGCAGGGTACGCGTGGCCTGGACCGGTTGTTGCGGGGGGCGCCAGGGAGATGGTCCTTTCCATTTTTTGGGTTTGCCGTTGGCGCGGACGAGATGTCGTTCGGCCAACTCCACCACCTGTTCCAGGTCTACACCGCCGACCACTGTGAGGACCATGCCGCCGGAACCGGTCGAGGTCGCCAGGTAGCGCGACAGCGCCTGGCGATCGATCGTGTTGACCGTGCTCTCGGTGCCGTGAATCGGTCGACCATAGGGGTGGGATTGAAAGATGGTCCGGGCGAACAACTGAAACACCAGATGACTCGGGTTGTCCGCGTTGGAACGGATCTCGTCGATGAGCAGCTCTTTTTCGCGGGTGATTTCGTCCGGGGTCAGCGCCGGCTGTCTCAGGCAATCCGAGAACAGGGCGAAGCCCTGATCGAAGTTGCTGGCCAAGAACTCCCCTTGTAGTCCCAGGGTGTTGCGACCGGAGAAACCGCTGATTGAGCAGGCCAAGGTGTCCATCATCCGGGAGACTTCATCCCCTGA
>JANQET010000097.1 GCA_028278265.1 Myxococcota bacterium | reverse complement strand
GCGTCGGGGACCCGGGGTACACGAACCGATCGCCAGTGAAGCGTGGCAGAAATGCGCCGGTGAGCTGGGACACCGGGAATCGATTGGGATGATCGATGATCTCACCTTGGACAGCAAGACCCTGCTCTGTCAGGGGGTGGCGCTGGCGGCCAAGGGTGAGGTGGAGCAGGGGTTGAATCTGCTCAATGAGTCCTCGGTGCGCGACAAAACGGATCACCGACCGCTCTACATGTCCGGCCGAATTTTGGCCGAAGCGGGCCGGTACGAGGAAGCGCTGACCGCGTTCAAGCGATCGGCCGGGCGCTTTCCGGCGATGGCAGTGCCCACCGAGCGACTGGGGAGAAAAATCCTCAAGCAGCGGGGTGCGGAGCAGGCGCAACAGTTTCTGCTCAAGGCTCGGGAACGGGAGATGTGCCCCTACGGCTGCCAGGGGCTGATCGCCGAGCTTCACTACAAGGCCGGACAATCCCAGGAAGCATCGGTGGTGTACAACGAAATGGTCCTCGCTGAGCCGGACGAGCCGTCGGCCTATATCGGACTGGCGCGGATGAGCAATGCGGCGGGGAATCACCAGCAGGAGGTCGAGTTCATCGACCAGGCGGTGGCCGCCGCTCATTTTGCCGAGCTCTCCGATCGCCAGCGGGCGGACATCTTCTACAGCCTCGCCTTTGCCCGATACAACGCGGAGCAACACGACGGCGCGGCCGACGCGATCACCCGCGCCACCACATTGCGGTCGGATCGTCCAGATTGGCACATGCTGGCCGGGTGGATCGAGTTGAAACGGGATCGACCGGATGATGCTTTGGCCGCTTTTTCGCGCGCCGAATCCCTCGATGACAAGCTCTCCGCCGCCAAGATCGGACGCGGTGACGCGCTGATCGAGCTGGGGAGGAACGGAAAGGCGAAAAAGGCCTTCAAGCAAGCGCAGAAGCTGGATCCCACGGACGCGGTGATTCTGCTCAAGTTGGCTTACGTCGAAGCGTTGACCGGCAACAAAGTGGCGGCGCGTCAACTGGTCGATCGGGCCACGCGACTCGACAAAGGTCGCCTGCCGCCGGAGTTGATCGCCAAAATTAACGACATTCTCGGCCGATAGGCCACACCGTTGTGGGGGCAGCCTCTTGTGGCACTCGCTTGTGTTTTAAAAACGAGGGCAGGCACGGAGACCTGACTACAGATGTTACGTCTTGAGGGACAGATATTCGAAGTACTCGTTCATCACGATGTCGAAATCGCCGAGGTTGTAGCTGACCATGTAGCGCAGGTGGGTCAGTGAATCGAAGGGGATTTTGTCGAGATCGAATTGGATGCCGATACCGTGGTCTTGAACGCGAACCACCTTGCCGGTGACGAGAAAACTGAGGTTGGAGGTGCTGCCGGTGAGGGCGATCATCACATCGACGGTTTTTCCGGTGTCGATCGTTTGATCGGTCTTGAGCAGCATTCCCTGTAAGCTGATGTTCTCCACCTCTCCTTCGATCGACTCCTGCTCGGTCTTGAGCATCGCCCGGGTCTTGAAGGGAACTCGGGTGAACTTGCGTTTTTCGTTTTCGTCTTTCATTTCCATCGCCTGACGTGGTTTATAGACTATACCATTAATCAATTATCGAACAAGCGCAACGCGCCGCTTTGACCCCGACAGTGCCGTGGCGAGCGGCGATGAGCAGGAGGCCGGTTGGCCGACGAGCCTTCAGGAGGCGAGGCTCGATTCGAGTAACTCGTACACCTCGAGCTCCACATTACCCACATTGAACAAAAAAGCGTGTTTAGCGCGGAAGTACCCGTGGCTCTTGGGCAACTCGGAGTCCTTCTTGTACTCGACCCGATAGTCGAGCTTGATTTGAGCGATACCAGCGCGCTTGAAGGCGGTGAAAAAGGCGTCGATCAGCTCGAAGCTCGGTTCCCGTTCGCCGCCGGTGTACTTGGCCAGTACGAACTCCTTGAGCTTAGCGCCCTTGGGGGTCGGGGCACCGGTGTTCTTGTGGTGGCCTGCCAGATACGGTTTGTCGTACAGCAGGTAGCGGCAGGTGCCTTCATACCATTTGACCATTTTGGCGCTAACCATCGGACCCTTATTGCCGTTGAAATGGGCTATCGCATGTTTGATCTGTGTACTGGCCCGGCGCTTGGCCTGGCCCAACTCGCGCAGTGTCTGTGCATTGGCTTGTCGGCGTTTGGCCTGGGCAGCCGCTTGTTTCTCCTGATCCTTGAGATCCCGCGCCCTACCCTCGAATTGGCAGGCCAGTGCCTCGCCCCGGTCGCACGCTCGCTTAAATGTCTTTTGCGCGTCCTTGGGGCTCTTGAACAAGAAGATCCCTTTTTGTTGGGCCAGACCGTAGATCACGCAGGCCATGTGGTTGCCGTGATCACAGTCCAGCCCGCACTGTCCGGCGATGGCCAGGGAGCCCAACGCCTGTTCGGTCACGAACGACGCAGCTGCTTCGGTCGACGAAGCGGCCGCGCGAAAGGCGAGCACCGGGCAGTCGGTATAGTCGTCGTAGCGCAGCACGGTTTGATAGTAGAAGTAGCCCGCTCCCGTGCCGACGACGAGTAGTGCGACGATAGCGACGATGGGTTTCTTCACGATCCCCCCTTTGTCTACATGATCACCCGTTGCACCTGCTTGAACTTGGGATGGTTCGAGGTGCGCATCATTTCAAACGCAAACATCTCCGCCGAACCGATGATTGCCCCGGCCTCGTGCAGGCGGTCCAACGCTTCGATTTTGTGGGACAGCAGGCGGGATCCGGTGGCCTCGGCCACGAGAAACACGGTGAGCCCCCGCTCTAGGGCGTCGAGCGCGGTCTGCATCACACAGATGTGGGTCTCAATGCCGGCGATGGCCAGAGTGTCTATCCCCCGCTGGTCGAATTCCTCGCAGAACGGGGCATCACCAAAACAGGAGAAAGCGCGCTTCTCCAGCGGGTCGAACTCGGCGAACCGGGTGTGGATCTCGATCAGCTCGGGCAGCGTCGGGCCGAGACCGCGGGTGTACTGTTCGGTCACCATGATGGGCAGTTCCAGGTGGCCGGCGATTTCGATCAGCTGCTTGGTGCGCCGCAGGACTTGACTGTGGTTGTCGATGAACGGGAAGAGCTTGGTCTGAATATCGATGACGAGCAACCCGGCCCGACGACTGTCGAGCAATCCGGGCGCGACAGACGGATCGCCCATCGGGACCTCTTTTGGCATCATGATCGGTTCCTTTCTGTGATTGGCCTATTATTGCTTTTTTAACCGTCGGATCAACGGTAAGCGCAAGAAATCAGGAGATCGTCGGGTCGGGTGGGTTTTCGAGGAGCTCGGCGACAGCGCGAAGAAACTCTTTTTTGACAAACGGTTTGCTCAGGGTGCGGTGCGCACCCAGTTTACTGGCGACAGACAGGTATTGTCCTGAAGGGATGTGTCCCCCCCGGAGATGGCGATGATCGGCATCCTGGGCCAGCGTTGGGTACACTCGATGATGGTTTCCAGTCCGTCCCGGTCGGGCATCACGATATCGGTGATCAGGAGATCGAATGGCTCTTCTTCCAAGTGGGCAACGGCCTGGTCACCGTCGGTGGTACCGACGGGATCGAACCCTTCCTGTTTGAGCGTCTCTACCAGCATGTCCCGCATATCGGGATCATCTTCGACTACAAGTACCCTGGACAATCGATATCACCCGGTCGAATCTGAAAGTTGTCGTTTTTGTAAGTGTACCCGGAACACCCCTGCGAGCCAGTCCAACCCGAAGGTTTTCTGGACAATCGGCTGCCAGCGCCAATTTTCCCTGGCGGTCTTGCCCGTCAATCGATGTGCCCCGTTGTCCGCGGATCAGCCGTTTCGGAGAGGGGAGCTGTCCAGGGCGTTGCGGATGGCATCGCCGAGTTGCTTTAGGGATAGGGGCTTGAACAGCACATCCCGCGCACCCAACCGGCGTCCCGACTCTTCGGTCAACCCTTCGCCGTACCCGGTGACCAGAAATACCGGTATTTCCGGTCGGACGCGCAGAACTGACGAGGTGAGATCCAGGCCGCTCATTTCGGGCATTTGGTAATCCGACAGAATCAGATCATAGGCGTGGGGCTCGGCTCGAAAAGAGGACAGCGCTGCTACGGCAGAGGTGAAGGGAGATACTTCGTAGCCGAGGCGACTCAGCTGTTCGGTGCAGACCTGAACGATGGGTGCTTCGTCATCGACGAGCAGTACACGCTCCCCCTGACCATACGCCGGTGCGGCATTGAGTGATGTGTGGTCGCCCACCTGGTCACCGACCTGGGGCAGGTAGATGGTGAACGTGGAGCCACGACCGAGCTCGCTCTCGGCGGTTGTCACCCCACCCATGGAGCTCACGATACCGTGAACCGTGGAGAGCCCCAATCCCGTGCCCTTGTCCCGTTCCTTGGTGGTGAAGAACGGTTCGAAGATGCGTTCGAGGGTCTCCTGTTCCATGCCGCAACCCGTATCGGAGACCGTCAGCTTCACGTACGGCCCGGGATGCAGATTTGGCTGGCGTGCGGCGAACTCCGGGTCAACTATTATTGAGTTGAGATCGACGGTGAGCGCGTCTCCGGTGGTGTCCATTGCTTGGTAGGCATTGGTGCACAGGTTCATCACGATTTGATGAAATTCGGTGGGATCGGCCATCACGCTGCCGACCTGCGGGTCGATCTCTTGCACGATGTCGATTGTCCGCGGGATGGTGGCGCGCAGAAACTTGAGCACCTCGTTGACGATTCGTCCCGGAGCGATGTGTTGGTGTTCCACCTCGGACTGACGACTGAAGGTCAGGATCTGTCGGACCAGGTCCCGGGCCCGGTTGGTTCCTATGAGCACCTTTTTCAGGCGATCCTTGAGCGGACTATCGGGCGCTACGTCTTCGTAGGCCAGCTCGGTGAACCCGATGATGCCGCCCAGAATGTTGTTGAAATCGTGTGCGATCCCACCGGCGAGGGTGCCGATGGCTTCCATCTTCTGCGATTGGCGAAGTTGTTGCTCAATTCGCGCCCGTTCGGTCACGTCCTTGGCCACCCCTTCCACGGAAACCGGGGTCCCCTGAGCGTCATGAACGGCATTTTCGACGATTTCGAGTCGTCGGAGCGTTCCGTTTTTGTGGCGTACCTCGATCTCGAACGGGGGGTGTTGTTCGCCGGCGAGAATGCGTTGGGTCGCCGCTTCGGCTGCGGTGTTGATCGGGTTATTGGTGATGTACGCCGAGTAGTGGGTCAGGGATTCCGCCTGGGTGTAGCCCAACACGTTGACGATTGACGGGCTGACATAGGTGAAGATTCCGTCTGCCGCGCGCGAATAGAACACGTATTCCTGTTCGAGGGACTCCACCAGCCGGCGGTATTTTTCTTCGCTGCTGGCAGCCCGTTGCCGCAGCGCCAGCTCCGCCCGGCGCACGCGAAGTTGAACACCGATACGGGCCGACACTTCGGCGAGCTCGAAGGGCTTGCCGATATAGTCGGCCGCACCTAGCTCGAATGCGCGCACTTTGTTGAACGGTTCATTGAGGGCGCTGATGAAAATGATCGGTATCTCTGAGAGCTGTTCATTTCGTTTGAGTCGACGGCACACCTCGTAGCCGTCCAACGTCGGCATGTGGATGTCGAGGAGGATCAGATCGGGGGATACGGTTTCGATGCTCCTCAGCGCCATCTCGCCGTTGACGGCGATGCGGATCGTATAGCCCTGCTCCTCGAGGAAGCGGATTAGCACCCGGAGGTTGTCCGGGTTGTCATCGACCACGAGAATGCTCGCACCTGCGCCGTCCGCGGTCATCGCTCGACCCGTCCCTTGGTCGTTTCCAACAGGGAGACCAGCTTGTCGTAGGCGAATTGATCCACCAGGGCGCCCAGTGCCCGACCGGTGTTCTCGTCGAGCGTCGACGCCTCCAACACCAGCGACTGGAGTTTGCTCTGTTCACCGACCACCAGGGCGTCGAGCAAAGCCCGCCTGAACTCGTCGGAGTACACCGCCATCATCTCCTGGGTCAGCGGCGTGGTTGATTCATGTGGTGGAGGACTGGAGAAGTCCTTGAAGATGAATGCCACATCCACCAACCGTTGGATCTGCTCCACCAGGTCCGGTTCACGAAACGGTTTGCCGATGAAGGCGTCGGCACCGGCGGCCAGGGCTCGAGCCCGGCTGTCGCCGATGACACTCGCACTGACGGCAATGATCGGTACCCCGCTGTCGGTCCTCCGACTGCGACGGATCTCCCGAATGGCGGTGGCGCCGTCCATTACCGGCATCACCAGATCCATCAACACTAGGTGGGGGTGCCACTGCTCGACGAGATTCAAGGCCTCTTTACCGTTGCGCGCCTGCCTCACGGTGAGTCCGAAGCCGGTGATCATCTTGGAGAGGATGTCCCGGTTGGTCTCCCGATCATCGGCCACCACCACCCGGACTTCCCGCTCGGGATCGACCAATCCAATCGGACGCCGGATCGCCGGTACGTCGATGGGGCGGCCCTCGGGCGCCTCCTCTGCCCGCAAGACGAAACGGAAGGTGCTGCCTTTATCGACCGCGCTCATAATCTCGATCTCCCCCTGCATTAGCTGGGCGTATTTGCGGCTGATCGCCAGGCCCAGACCGGTGCCTCCTTCGACGCCGCCGGTGCGGATCTGTTCGAAACTCTCAAAGATCTTGATACGGTCCTGCTCGGCGATTCCCGGTCCGGTGTCCGTCACCTCAAAGCTGAGGTGAACCTGCGCCGGATCAACCGTCGGATCAGCAATATACTCTAGTTGAGCAGCAGCCCGGACCGTGATTGTTCCCCGCTCGGTGAACTTGATCGCGTTTCCGATCAGGTTGACCAACACCTGGCGAACCTTTCCCGGATCAAGCCGGAGAAACCGGGGCAGGTTTTCTTCCCGTACGACCTCGAGGGCGATCCCCTTGCTCAGCGCCTCCCCACGGAACATCACCTCGAGATCGTCCAACAGCACCGGCAACTCGACCACGGATAAATTGAGCGTCGCGTAGTCCGCTTCGATCTTGGCCATCTCCAAAACGTCTTCGATGATCGATAGCAGGTGCTCGCCGCTTCGGGCGATTGCCTCGACGTTGTCTCGCTGTGATTCGGTCAGTGCCCGGTCCCGTTGCAAAATTTGCGAGTAGCCGAGAATCGCATTTAGCGGTGTGCGGATCTCGTGGGACATGTTGGCCAAGAAGGTGCTTTTGGTGCGATTGGCGGCCTCTGCACCTTCTTTGGCGGTGAGCAATTGCGCGGTGCGGGATTCGACCTGCTGTTCGAGACCCTGGTAGAGCATGGCATTGCCCAGGGAGATGGCGAATTGGGCGGCGAGCAAACTCAGCGTCTCGACGCGGTCGACGGTGAAGGTGGCCCGGATCTTTTGATTTTCCAGGTAGAGCAGTCCGGTTGCATCCCCTTTGAACACCAGCGGTAGACAGAGCACTGAGCGGAGCTGTCGTTGCCGGACATGGTCACTGTCGGCAAAGCGATTGTCGCTGAGCGCATTTTCGATCACCACCACCTCTTTGCTTCGGATCGCGTAGGCCACCGCTCGCTCCACAAAATCATGGCGCCCGGTCGCTTCCCCAGGTGTGTAGGGCTGGGCGAGGTGTAGCTGATGGGTTTCACCGTCGACGTCCGCGTGCGCCTCGAGAGTCCACTCGTCGTTGGTACGGACGAAAATCAACGCCCGGTCGGCACCCGAGTTCTGCAGCACGATGTCCAGCACCCGTCGGAGCAGCTGCTCGAGCTGGGTCTCCGATGACACCGCGCGAGCCGCCTGGATGATGCTGTCCAGGTCCAGATTTACGTTGGGCAAAGGGGCTGCCGGAGTCGAGACTGAGCTGTCCCGGCGCAATGACGAGGCAGGAGAGTCGAGCGCGAGAAAGTTGAACTCCCGCTCGAGTCGACCGAGCTTGGCCGTCGCTCCCCACTGTCGGAACAGGGCGTGGGCCCGTTCGAGAAAGGCCGCTGCCGTTTGGGGGCATTCGGACCGCAGCCAGAACCGGCCGGCCAGCTCATTGGCCAGGGCCTGATCGTGGAGCTGATGGTGCTCTGCTGCGTGGTCGATGGCCCTCTCATAGCTGCGGGCTGCTGCGAGCTGCTCGCCTTGCAGGGCGTCGAGTTCGGCCTCTAGGAGCGAGACCATCGGTTGAAAATTCATTGGGGTCCGTTTCGCCTTGGGGGTCAGCTGCTCGATCGCCTCGTTCACCACGTGTGCCGCCTCTTCGGTGTTGGGTGAATCTCCCTTTTGCTGGGCCAACTGTGCGGTGGCGATCCCTTTGAGGAACGGGTGACGGGGGGCGTAGGGCTGCCCCGCGTGAAGTGGCAAAAACGGTTCTGCCTGGGACAACCACCTGAGTGCCTGTTCGAAATCACCGAGGTAGACCGAACCCATCGCGGCGAAAATCCACTGGGTAGCCATGTCGTAGCGGTAGCCGTCCGCCTGGAGCATCTCTACCCGGTCCCGGGAGCGCTCCTCGTTCCAGACGCCCGTCAACAGTTCGCACGCTCCGACAAAGGCGTGGACCTCCATATTGGTTAGGGTGTCTCCGATTCTCGAGGTGAAGTACAACCCCCGCTCGGCCGTTGCCATCACCTCGGGCAGCGGTCGGCCGAGCACTAGCGTATCCCGGGTCTTCTGCTCCCACAAAACGCCCAGGGCAAAGTTGTTGCCCACCTCGGTGGCCCAGCGAATCGCCTTGTCGAAGAGGTCCAAATTGTCACTCAACGGTAGGGTCCAGTGGGAGATCACCGCTCCGAAATAGGCCGGCACGAGAACATTTCCCGGTTCCTGGCGGCAGAGCGCCAGTGCGATCTCAGCTATTCGGTGGGCCGAATCGTAGTCGATTCCCGAGATGGCCAACGCCGCGGCTACCTGGGTGAAAGCGCGCGCACTCTGGGGTGTGACCCCTTCGTCGAGGGACCAGTTGACCGCACACCCGCCGAGATAGGGCAACAGCTCGATAGCGCTGACATAGGCCGGGACGGTCAGCTCGACGATCAGCTCCATCCGCGCGATCAGGTGGGCATCTTGGGACCAGGCCGCACCGGTCAATGCCGCGACGTCCGTTTGGGTGAGTTTTTCCACGGCCGTACCGATGGCTTGTTGGCCGGCAGCGAGTACGGCAGGTGTATCGTTGAGCTCGGGTAGGGCCAAGCCGAGCGCCTCCAGCCCCTCCAGTCCGTTCTCCAGTGCCTCCCGACTGCGTCCTGAGGATTGGAATGCGCGGGTGCGCAGTGTGCGCGCACGGGTCTGGTGGATCGGTCCGACGGCTCGAGCGAGCAGTTCATCCAGCAGGGCATAGGCCGGGGAATGGTTGCAGGCGAGGTGTTCGGTTTCGGCCAGTTCGTAGGTCAGCAGAAAAGTGAGCTCGTATGCCGATCGCCAGCGATCGGCGGCAAGTAGAGACAGCCCCAGCTTGAGGTAGTCGCCGGCCATTTCATAAGCCCCTGACGTCTTGGCGCGGCGACCCGCGGTCAAGCTCAGCGCGGCGATGGTTTCCCGTTCTTGTGCGTCTTGCATCAATTCGCGAGCGGCTCGGAACTGACCGACGATGGCAAAACACTGCTCCTCCAGCGCCATCTCTGGGGTGTCGCTGAGCAACCGGCGACCGATCCTCAGGTGAGTCGGGGCTCGGGTGGAGGCGTCGACCAGGTCGAGCGCAGCCTGATAGATGTGGTCGTGGGTAAACCCGGCTTCACCGGTGAGCGAGCCCTCGATCAGACGATCCCCCATTAGCTCCTGTAGCTGCTGGGTGAGCTGAGTCGAGGGGTGATCCGAGATGGCCTGCAACAGGGAGAGGGTGAATCGGTGACCGATGCAAGCGGCCAGGTTCAATGTGTGCTGATGGGGTGGCGACAGCAAGCGCATTTTTTCGGTGAGAAATTGGACCACGTTGTCGGTGAGCGAGAGGGAATTGAGCCGATCCAACTGCCAAACCCAATGACGCTCGGTGATGTCGAACCGGATATGACCGTCATCGTAAAGGCTGTGCAGCATGCGCCGGAGGAAGAAGGGATTGCCGTGGGTCTTGGCAAACAGCAGGTCTGCCAGTGCCGCAAATTCAGGGGCGCCATCGAGTGTGTCCTCCACCAGTTGGTGGACGTGTTGTCGGTGTAGATTCTTCAGGACGAGGATCGACGGTCGAATCGATTCCTGCTCCAGTTCTTCGATGAACGTTGTGAGGGGATGGTCCGCGTCCACTTCATTGTTGCGATACGTACCGACAATCAGCAGGCTCGGCGTCGTGGAAGTTGTAATCAACGCCTTGAGCAGAATCAACGAAGAGGCGTCGGCCCACTGAAGATCGTCGATGAAGAGAACCACCGGGTGATCCGCCTCGGCGATGGCGTCGATGAACTTGAGAAAGAGATAGATGAAGCGGTTTTGGGCTTCTTGGGCACCCAACACCGGCACTGGGGGCTGTTCCCCGATTATCGTCTCGAGACTGGGGATGAAGTCGGCCACCGCCCGGCCCAGTTCTCCCAGGGACGACTGAATGCACCCTTGCCAATATTCAAATGTGGCGGCGGATTCGGCGAGAATGTGATCGACGAATCCGGCAAAAGCGTCGGTAATCGCCTTGAAGGGAACGCTGCGCTCGAATTGATCGAACTTGCCCGACAGGAAAAATCCCCGGGCTTCGATGACATCGGACCGTAGCTGCTCCACCAGCGAGGTCTTGCCGATACCTGAATAGCCGGCGACGAGCGCGAGCTGTGGCTGCCCGGTCCGGGCCTCGGACAGGGCCTGCCGAAGTCGATTGAGCTCCTCTTCTCGCCCGTAGATGGTGTGTGAGGCCTGCAAGAAGCGGGGACGGTCGTGCTGACCGGGTTCGAAGGCGTCAATGGTGCCGGTCTGACCCAGTACTTCGCAGCACTGATGCAAATCGTGGACGAGTCCCTCGGCGGATCGATAGCGTTCTTCCGGTTCTTTGGCCAGCAGTCGTTGAACGATAGTATCCAGCATCTCAGGCAGCTGGGGATTGAACTGGGTCAACGGCGGCGGAGTCTGGGCCAGATGGCTGTGAGTCAACGCCAGTGCCTCAGTGCCGACAAAGGGGGGGCGGCCGGCGAGCATTTCGTACAGCACCACCCCCAACGAGTAGAGATCGGCTCTGGGATCCACGGTGCGCCGCATCCGGCCGGTTTGCTCCGGGCTGATGTAGCGGATCGTGCCGGCCCGCTCATCTGGTGGTTCGCCTGCTGCTGTCTTGACCGATCCCTTGGTCGCGAGAGGGTTGTCGACGAGGTGGATCGTTTCATCTTCGAAATCGACCATGATATTCGCTGGGCAAACGGCCCGATGAACAAATCCCGCGTTGTGTATGGCGGCCAGTGCTTCTGCGGTCTTTTCGGCAATCCATAGCGCCTCTGCCGCGTTTGGCGATGATCGGGGGAGCAACCGATCCAGCCTCTCCCCGGCGCAATGGTTTTGTCGGCTGCCGGTTGTCGTGGAAGCCCTGTTCCCTGTTTTTGTCATGGACTTACTCCCGGGGATGTTCGGCGGCTAAAGTTTGGCTGCTCTAGTGCTGTTTCAACCGCACACTGATGGGTAAAGCAAGCGATTTCCCCCTTTGAAAAAGGGGGCCGGGGGGATTTCCACACGTCCAATCGTCTTTCAGGCGTTGGTTTTCAACTGAACGACCACTGTTTCCAGATGCTGAAC
>JANQET010000071.1 GCA_028278265.1 Myxococcota bacterium | reverse complement strand
TTTCAGCGAACCCAGTTATGGTCCGGGTATCGCAAAAATCAATGCGACTCTTCTGGACTGGCTATGCGCTGCCTAAAAAACGGCGAAAGTCTAGACTAAGACTGACCAACAACGCATCCCGGCATTTTTTTCTGGACAGTGTACTAGTGAAATAGTACACTAGATTTATGATACACTCGAACAATTCATTTCTATCCCGTGAAAGCTGGCTGAGATGATTGAATTCACGATCGATCCCAAAAGCGGCGTTCCCTTCCACCGACAGCTCGCCGACCAAATCCGATACGGTATCGCTACCGGCCAGCTCGAGGTCGGGGAACAACTGCCCACCGTGCGGGCGTTGGCGGTCGAGTTGTCGGTAAACCCCAACACGATCTCCCGCGTCTACCGGGAGTTGGAAATCAGAGACATTCTCGTCACCCAGCAGGGCACCGGCACCTTTGTCGGGCCGGTGGCGCCAACGATCCCGATCAAAGAGCGACAGCAAAAACTCCGATCGATCTGCGACGAGCTGATCACCCAGGTCTCGTCGTACGGGTTTTCGATTGGGGAGCTCATCGAGGAGCTCGCCGGTCGCCAAGGAGAAGAAAGATGAGCCAATTTGCCTCGAACACCGATTCGAAACCGATGGTCAAAGCCTTCAATATTGTGTCGATCACCGTCTTCATTGTACTGGCGATCAGCACCATGGTGGTCAACGCTTTGTCGTTGATTCCCGATTGGCTGGCCGTGCTGGGCCTGGTTTTCGCCGGCTGGGTCGCCGCCTCGATTCGCATCGCCGATCAGTGGGAAAAGGCGGTTCTGCTCCGTCTGGGTCGATTTCGCGCGCTCAAGGGACCGGGGATCTTCTTAATGATCCCGATCATCGATCTGGTCGACAAGTATGTCGATCAGCGAATTCGGGTCACCGATTTCAGCGCCGAGACCACCCTTACCAAGGACACTGTACCGGTGAGTGTGGACGCGGTGGTTTACTGGATGGTTTGGGACGTGAAAAAGGCGGCGCTCGAGGTTCAGGACTACATCGATGCGGTGGCCTACATGGCCCAGACCGCTCTGCGGGACATCATCGGCAAGCACGAGCTGGCCGATTTGCTGCAACACCGGGAGATGATTGGCGAGGCCCTGCAAAAAACCCTCGACGAGTTCACCACCCCGTGGGGGATCACCTGCAACAGCGTGGGCATCAAGGACATCGTCATTCCCAAAGATTTGGAAAACGCGATGAGCAAACAAGCCCAAGCCGAGCGGGAGCGTCAGGCCCGGATCATCCTGGGCACGGCAGAGACCGAGATCGCGCAAAAATTCGCCGAAGCGGCAGAGCGGTATCGCAACAACCCGGTGGCCCTCCAATTGAGGGGCATGAACATGTTGTTCGAAGGTCTCAAGGACAAGGGCTCGATGGTGATCGTGCCCAGCTCGGCCCTGGAGTCGATGAACATGGGGGCGGTCGGTGGATTGACCGCCCTATCTGAGTTGCAGGGCAACTCCGACCAACTCACCGGACCCCGGTAAATCAAAGGTCACCAGCCCCCCTACCTATTGCCGGGCAGCTGGTTGTTCACCCGAATCAATCATCATATGAAACCGTTGATGAGCCTTTCGAATATCAACCCGAGATGACAAAGAGGAACCCATGGAGCACGCGAAGCTGTTTGAAGAGTTTCAACTCGGTGCGCTGACCCTGCCCAACCGCTTAGTGATGGCACCGATGACTCGCTGCCGTTCAACGGGCAATACGCCCACCCCACAGGTGGCTCAGTATTACGGGCAACGGGCCGAAGCGGGTTTAATCATCACCGAGGGCACCTCACCCTCGCCCAACGGGCTGGGCTATCCCCGCATTCCCGGCCTGTTCAGTCCCGAGCAGATCGCCGGTTGGAGACGGGTGGGCCAAAGCGTGCATCGCGCCGGAGGCCGCATCTTCGTCCAACTGATGCACACCGGCAGAATGGGCCATCCGGACAACTTACCGGCCGGCGCTCAACTGCTCGCCCCCTCCCCTATCGCACCAAACGAAACCATGCGCACGGAGGCAGGTTCGCAGCCGATTCCAGTGCCTCGAGAGATGACCGAATCCGACATTGAAACCGCGCTTGGGGAATACGAAACCGCGGCGAAAAATGCGATCGCCGCCGGATTGGACGGCGTGGAGCTACACGGTGCCAATGGATATTTAATCGACCAGTTCATCAACAGCGCATCCAATCAACGCCAGGATCATTGGGGACGAACCGTCGAGGGTCGCAGCCGATTTGTCGAACAGGTGACCCGCCGGGTGGCCGCGGCCATCGGGCCCGATCGGGTGGGTATCCGAATCTCCCCGGCCGGCGGATTCAACGCCATGGTCACCGATGAGGATCTAACGGTGATCTACACCCGCTTGGCCCGCTCCTTTGCCGAGGTGGGAATCGCCTATGTCCACCTGGTGGATCACAGCAGCTGGGGCACGCCGGCACCGGATCCCGAGTTGTTGCACGCCATTCGCCAAAACTTCACCGGAGCGCTGATCTTCTGCGGAGCATACGACGCCGGGCGCGCCAATGCGGTTCTGGTCGAGGAGAGATGCGACCTGGTGGCGTTCGGCCGGCCGTTTATCGCCAACCCCAGGCTGGTGAGCAAGCTCAAGCACGGCCGGGAGCTGCGCAGTCCTGACTTCGACACCTTCTACTCTTCGGGCGACAAAGGGTATATCGACTATCCGCTCGATTGAAGACCCTGGGTAAAGAACTACTCAGGGGGACAAATTGCACTCCCCTTTGGCCGGGTCGCGAGGCCTGATCTGCCGGTTTTTGACCCTTTTTTCTTTGGCCCGCAATTTGCTCATTCCCATTTTTGAACCACGCAGGGATGACGCAACCGGCGTCAAAAAGTTGCTCAATGGGTTCAGTGCAAGCCACCGAACAGACAGGTGGCGTTTGCCGAACCGCTTACCGGCAAGGGGGAATGAATGAGATTCGATATCCGACTTCAATTGGGGATGGGGATACTGCTCTTGGCCTGTTGGTCGTGCACCGACAAAACGGAAGACACCGGGGCCGATGCGGGCAGTCAAGATTCGGATCCCACGGACGTTCAACGGGTTCAATTGAACGGGGCGGTGGACAAAGGACCGTTTGTCCTCGGTTCGTCGGTGGAAATCTCTCCGGTCGACGCCAACGGCAGTCCCACCGGACAGGTCTTTAGCACCCAGACGACCAACGATCTCGGGGAATTCGACATCGAATTCGACTACTTGGGTTTGGTCTCATTGAAGGCGGACGGGTTCTACTACAATGAGGCAACCGGCGCCCTCTCTGCCGCCCCGATCACCCTGCGCGCATTCTACGAGGTGACCACCGGCGGCAGCCAGAGTGCGTTCATCAACTTGATCACCCACCTCTCGTACAACCGCACCAAGAACCTGATGATCAACGGGATGACCTTTTGGGATGCCGTGGCCCAGGCCGAAGCAGAGCTTCGCGCGGCCTTGGAGATTGGACCTCCCGGATTTGATCCCGAGGCCTTGGGCATTGAGATGAACATCACCGGCGGTGAAAGCCTGGCCAATGCCTATCTCTTTGCAGTCAGCGCCGTGCTCGCCGAGCGCGCCCGCCTCGAGGGGGGCCCGATCGATGCCGCGTTTCAGGAGCTGCTCAACACCATCGCCGTGGATTTTGCCGACGACGGCGATATCGATCCTGGTTTCAAAGGGGAGCTGTGGGAGGCCCAGTTTGCCCTCGACGTGGAACAGGCGATGTCGATGCTCGCTGACCGGTTGGCCAACATCGGATCGTCGGCCGTGGTTCCCGACATCAACCTGATCCTCGATCTGGACCAGGATGGGGTCGTCAACGCCCTGGACTGCCTAATTTACGATCCCACCCGCTGGACCGACAACGCAGACCTGGATGGGGACGGGGTGACCCACTATCGCTGCGGTGGTCTCGATCTGGACGACGACTGTGCGGAGTGTCTGCCCGGGGGATCCACCACCTGCGGATTTGCCCGGGATTTCGACGGAAATCGCCAAGTGGACGAACTGACCGGCTGCGGCACTTGCAGTCCGGGAACCCCCCACCTGATCGGCGAGCTGGGCGGGATGGACATTCGCGATCTGTTCGTTGTCGGATCGATCGCCTACTTGGCCACGGGCAATGGGCTGGCCATCGTGGATACGACCAATCCCCAATCGATTACCCAACTGGGATCGGTTCCCGGTGCCGGACCGGCCGAGACCCTTTTTGCCTATGGCGAGTTGGTCTGCACGGCCAGTGAATCGGAACTGCAATTGATCGATGTTAGCCAAGCCTCTGCTCCGTCAGTGATCTCGTCGATTCCGTTCGGCTCCTCCGACCTGTTCGTCTCCGGGGGATTGGTGTTCACCCCGTACGATCTGATCGATGTCTCCAACCCGCTGCTGCCGATCCCGTTGAGCCACAACTTCAAGTCAATGGACGGAGACCGAATTTTTCTTAAGGACCGGTTGGCCGTGGTGTTGGCCGGCCACGGGGAGCTCTCGATCTCCGACATTTCCGACCCCCTAAATCCCATGCCGCTTGGCTCAGTCCCCCTCGGCGAGGCCGACCAGGGGATGTTCGGTCGGACCGGCCTGTTTGTCTCGGGCCACCGGGCTGCGATAGTCGGGCCATCCGGGTTGGCATTGGTCGACATCACCGACCCGGCCGCCCCCCAATTGGCAGGCGGCAACCGGGATCTGGGCAATCTCTCCGACGTGTTTGTGGTGGATGACACAGCGTACGTGGTCGGTGAGCACGGTCTGTTCGCTGTGGACATCAGCGACCCACACACACCGGTCGTGACTGCCGGTCCGCTGGGCCATGGGTTTGTCGGTGCGGCACTGTTTATCGCCGGGCAGAAGGCCTACGTGGGTGACGCTTCGGGCCTGTACGTTTTTGATTTGGATTGCGGCGGCGAGCTGATGATCCAGTGCGGCAACCAGACCACCGACTGGGGTGAGGAGTGCGATGACACGGACTTTGCCGAACAGTCCTGCAACAGCTTTGGCTTTGGTCTCGGCGAGCTGACCTGTAACGACGACTGCACCCTCGACGACTCGGCGTGCACCAATTGCGGCAACGGCCAATGGGACGGCGGGGAAGAGTGCGATGGCGATGATCTCAATTTTCAAGACTGCTGGTCCTTTGGTTTCGGCGCCGGCGAGCTGGGCTGCACCGATCAGTGTCAATTTGACAGCTCGGACTGCCACTACGTCTGCGGTGACGGCCGCATCGACCCGGGTGAGGAGTGCGAGCACGCCTGGGATCCCTGGGGTGACGATGATCTCGACGGTCACACCTGCCAGGATTTCGGCTTTGCCAATGAGCTGGGCTTAAAGTGTGACGAATCGTGTGCCCTCGATCCGTCGGGCTGTCAACCGGTTTGCGACAACGGTATGTTCGAGCCGGGGGAAGCGTGCGAAGGGGACGAGCTGAACGGAAAAACCTGCGCTGATTTTGGGTTTATCGCGGCCGAGGGCCTTTCCTGCACGGGGTGTGACTTCGATCTGAGCGGCTGTGTGGCCGAGTGCGGCAATCAGCAGATCGAACCGACCGAAGAGTGCGAAGGGGACGACCTCGGCGGCGCCACCTGCGGTGACTTGGGCTACCTGGCCCCGGACGGGCTGAGCTGCGCCTCGTGCCAATTTGACGACAGCGCTTGCACGGCCGAGTGCGGCAACGGGGTGGTCGAGCCCGGAGAGGGGTGCGACGATCACAACCTCAACGACCCGGACGGCTGCACCAGCACCTGCACCATCGAAGAGGGTTGGCAGTGCTTGGGCCAACCCAGCGTCTGCGACGAGTGCGAGGATTATCACCACGGCAGTGCCTGCGATCGCTGCATCGTGCTGGTCAATCCGGATGAGAGAATCGACACCCGGGACGGCCGGACCTGGCGCACCGGATTCGCCGACATTCCCGAGGCGATCGCCAAGGCGACCGAGCTCGACAGCAGCTGCCACATCTGGGTGCGCCACGGGGAATACCCCCAGCCGATGCCCCTCGACCTGCCCAACGAGATCCACCTCTTCGGCGGATTTGACGGCACCGAGAGCACCCTCGAGGATCGCGATGTGACCGGCAACGAAACTGTCCTCGAAAGCGTAATTCAGATCTTCAACTCAGAGAACGTCCGCTTCGATGGATTTACCCTGCGCGGTGGACTGGCCGAACCGGGGGAGATGGGCGCCGGTGTGATGATCCACGAATCTTCGGCAACCCTGGCCCACTGCGAATTCACCGGCTACCAGGGCCATGGAGACGGGGGTGCGGTTCACGTGGACAAATCAGACGTCCGGGTGAGCCACTGTTCGTTCGACGAAAACGAGGCCCAACGGGGCGGCGGTCTATTTGCCAGTTGGTCCAGCATCACCATCGAGCAGTCCGAGTTCAACGGCAATGTGGGACGGGACTCCGGCGGCGGCGCCTACTTTGACGACGGCACGCAGGCGATCCTGCAGGAGGTGACGTTCGACGGCAATCAATCGTTTTGGGGCGGCGGAATCCTCGTCGGTTGGAACGCCGGCGTCGATGCGAGCAGCAGCCGGTTCAGCGGCAACCGAGCCTTTGATTCCGGTGGTGCTATCCAGCAATACGATCAATCCCGCCTGTTACTGGAAAACACGGTCCTGACCCACAACGAGTCGCGAATGGGCGGCGCCCTCAGCGCCCAGGGGATGCTCTTTAACGAGATCACCAACTGCACCGTGGCCGGCAACCGGGCCGATGAGTCCGGCGGTGCGATTCGAAGTGATCCCCAAGCGATCATCTTAGTGACCAACTCAATCATCTGGGCCAACGAGCCCAACGCCTGGAGCACGGACAGCGTGGTCGACGCCCGCTACAGCGACATCCAGGGGGGCGCTGCCGGCGAGGGCAATCTCAATGCGGATCCCCGCTTCATCGATCTGGCCGACGGGAACGTCCAACTACAAACCGGATCCCCGTGCATCGACGCGGCCGACGGGGACGCCGCACCGGCAACGGACCGGCTCGATTTCCCGCGGTACGACGATCCGGCGACCGTCAACGTCGGTCTGGGGGATCCGGCTTTTGCCGACCTGGGCGCCTTTGAGTTCAACACTTGCGGCAACGGTTCACTCGAGGCGAACGAACAGTGCGAAGGGACCGACCTGGGCGGCAATCAAAACTGTCAAGATCTGGGTTTTGTGGGTCAGGGATCAATCGCCTGTACCGCTACCTGCACCTTTGACCTTTCGGATTGCAGAGCCGCCTGCGGCAACACTGTGATCGAGCCCACCGAAGCGTGCGAACCGGGCAATCTGAACGGCGCGACATGCACGGACTTGGGCTTTGCCGCTCCGGAAGGGTTGGCGTGTTCTGATCAGTGTGAATTCGACACCTCGGACTGCCAGGCGACCTGTGGCAACGGCATCGTCGAACCAGACGAGGAGTGCGAGGGCACTGATCTAGACGGTGAGGATTGTCACAGCCAGGGTTTCACCGACGGACAGCTCAAGTGCACCGAGCAGTGCCGCTTCGACAAGCGAGAGTGTCACGGCGGGTGCGGCAACGACATGGTCGACATGAACGAGGAGTGCGACGGGCAAGACACCTGGGGCATGGACTGCTACAGCTTCGGTTTTTCCGGCGGAAAAATCGCCTGCACCGACGAATGCACCTTGGACACCTCGGATTGCTACTACGTCTGTGGCAACGGCATGCGGGAAGGGGATGAAGAGTGCGACGGCATGGACGTGCAGGCCAACTGCCAGGAGCTCGGTTTCCTCGGCGGCGGGGAGCTGCGCTGTACCGGTCAATGTACTCTTGACGCTAGCGGGTGCGACACGATCTGCGGCAACGATATCATCGAGCCCACTGAGCAGTGCGAAACGGGACAGCTCGGCGGCACCACTTGCGAGAGTTTGGGATACCTGGCCGGCGGTGAGCTGAGCTGCTCGGAGTGCGAATTCGACGAGTCGGCCTGCCTGGCCGAATGTGGTAACGGCGCGATCGAACCTGGAGAGGAATGTGAAGGAGAGGACCTGGACGGCCTGTCCTGCCGGGATCTCGGTTTTGCCACTGCCGAAGGACTGTCCTGTGACAGCTGCGCGCTGGATGCCAGCGGTTGTAAAGCCGTTTGCGGCAATCGGGTGATCGAGCCGGGTGAAGCGTGTGACGACGGCAATCTGTCCGATGCGGACGGTTGTTCGGCGAACTGTGCCCTGGAAGAGGATTGGCAGTGTCTGGGCCAGCCGAGTCACTGCAATCAATGTAAGGCATTCCACCACGGTCAGCTGTGCGACCAATGCATCATCCTCGTCGACAACGACGACAGGATCGAAACTCGCGACGGTCAATCCTGGTTTTCCGCCTTGGCCACGATCAAAGAAGGTCTCGAGCTGGCCGAAACCCTGGACTCGGCCTGCCAGGTCTGGGTCGCCGAGGGGGCCCACTACATTTACGAGTCCGACACCATGGACACGCTGTGGCTCGCCGACCACTCGGTTCTGCTGGGCAGTTTCGCCGGCACGGAGAGTGATCCCGGTCAGCGCATTCCGGGCAATCATCGCACCGTGCTCGACAGCCGGGCAGATGCACAGTCAGCGCAGCGGGTCAACCACGTGCTCACCGTTGAATGGTCCCGCGAGGTGACTATCGATGGGTTCGACGTCCACGGTGCCGGGGAATGGGACGCGGGCGGCGGATTGATCGTGCGCGACGGTTCGGCCACGGTTCGCGGTTGCCGCTTCACCCCGGGAACCCATCAGAGCGGCTGGGGCGCGGTATCCGGACAAAACGCCCACTTGGTGCTGGAGAACTGCGTCTTTACCGGCAACCAGGGGTACGCTCTGATCTTGGATCGCACCAGAGCGGAGGTGGTTCACTCCTCGTTCTACGGCAACACCCCCTCGGCAATCAGCATGGGGATGGAGTCCGACCTCCAGCTGAGCGGCAGCATTCTCTTTGGCAATGGGTTTCAATCGATCGACGGCACCGGATCGGTGTTGGTGGAGTACAGTTTGGTCGAGGGATTCAGCGCAGGCAGCGGCAACATCACCGGGGATCCCCTGTTCGTCGATCCACAGAACGGCGACCTGCGGCTGCAACCCGGCTCCCCCTGCGTCGATGCGGCCCATGGGGACCAGGCGCCCCTGCTGGACTTGGACGGGTATGGTCGCTACGACGATCCGTCAAAGGACAACACCGGCAACGGCACACCGGCCTATGCTGACATGGGCGCGTTTGAGCACCATTCTTGCGGCAACGGGCAGCTCGATCCCAATGAGCTGTGCGAGGGGACCGATCTCGGTGGTCTGACGTGTTTGGCGTTGGGCTATGCCGCAGCCGGTGAATTGGCCTGTTTGCCCACTTGCCGATACGACACCGAGGGATGCACGGCGATCTGCGGCAACGAAGCGACCGAGCCGGGCGAGGAGTGCGACGGCGCGCTAGCGGAGCAAACCACCTGCCAAGATCTGGGCTACACCGATCCGGGCACCCTGACCTGCTCCCCTGACACCTGCCTATTCGACACCAGCGGGTGTGCGGCCACTTGCGGTAACGGCTTTCGCGAGCCGGGCGAGGCGTGTGAAGCCGGCGATCTCGGCGGCCACTCCTGCGAGGATCAGGGTTTCGAGTGGGGTGAGCTCGCCTGCAACGACGACTGCAGCTTTGATTACCGGGGCTGTGAAAACGGCTGCGGCAATGACATCGTCGATTGGAACGAAGAGTGCGACGGGCAGGAGATCAACGGCGCCGAGTGCCATTGGTACGGCTATTCCACCGGCACCGTCACCTGCTCGGACGACTGCCGCTACGACACCTCGGACTGCGGCTATGAGTGCGGCAACCAAATGAGAGAAGAGGGAGAAGAGTGCGACGGCTGGGACCTGGGCGCGGACTGTCAGGATCTCGGATTCCTCGGGGGCGGCGAGCTGGCCTGCACCGGCGAATGCACCTACCATACGGCGGGTTGTCACACGATCTGCGGCAACGCCACCGTCGAGCCCGGAGAGGAGTGCGAGGTCGGTCAGCTCGGGGACACCACCTGCGCCTCCCTCGGCTTCACCGGCGGCGGGGAGCTGCTCTGCACCGACTGCGGCTTCAACACCAGCCTCTGCATCGCCCAATGCGGCAACGGTATCATCGAACCGACCGAAGCCTGCGAAGAGGGGGATCTCAACGGCCAATCGTGCCGAGATCTAGGCTATGCCGATGCCGCCGGGTTGACCTGTGTCGAGTGTGAGCTCAACGCGGATGGCTGCGCCGCGGTTTGCGGCAATCGCCGAATCGAACCGGGTGAACAGTGCGACGACGGCAATCTCGAAGACGAAGACGGCTGCTCGTCGAGCTGTGCACAGGAAGAGGATTGGCAATGCCTCGGAGAGCCGAGTCACTGCGACGACTGCGAGGACTTTCATCACGGCGCCGAGTGCGGCGAATGTATCGTCATCGTCAACAACGACAAACAAATCTCTTCGCGCGACGGCAAATCTTGGTCCACCGGCCTGGCCACAATTCAAGACGGGATCGATCTGGCCGACGGACTGGGTCCCCATTGTGAGGTTTGGGTGACCGCGCGCACGTACCACATCTTCGAGACCAATAACAACGACACGATCCGCCTGAACGACCGGACGGCCCTGTTCGGCGGCTTTGCCGGCACCGAAGCGCACAAGCGGGAGCGGGATCTCCGCCAACACCGAACCGTGCTGGACAACGGCACCCCTGACCAAGGACCCAATCGGGTAATCCACGTCCTGACTGCTGAGTGGGTCAAAGACGTGGTCATCGACGGCTTCACCATTCAGGGCAACGGGGACTGGGATCCGGGCGGAGGACTGCTCGTGCGCGACGCCTCGGCCACGGTCAACGGTTGCCGATTCGCTCCGGGCACCGGTCCTGGCGGCTGGGGCGCGCTGTACGCCCAAAACGCCGATCTCACGGTGAGCAACAGTGAGTTCATCGGCAACCGCGGGGCTGGATTGGTGATGGATCAGACCAACGCGACAGTGCTGCACTGCACTTTCTTTGACAACGATCCAGCGGCGATCACCACCGATATGAGCTCTGACCTCACCGTGCTCGGCAGCATCATCTCCGGTAACCATCCGGACGGCATACAGGGCATGAGCCCGGTGCTGATCGAGTACAGCCTGGTGCAGGACTGGTTTGGCGGCACCGGCAATCTGAGCGGCGATCCCCTGTTTGTCGATCCCGAGGCCGGTGATCTCACCCTACAAGCTGCCTCTCCCTGCATCGACGCGGCCGATGGAGATGAGGCACCATCGAGCGACATGTACGGCTTTGCCCGTTACGATGATCCGAATCGGGTCAATACCGGCGTAGGCGACCCGGCCTTTGCCGACATGGGGGCCCAAGAGCGCCATTCATGCGGCAACGGTCAACTCGATGCGGGTGAACCCTGCGAAGGGGAAAACCTGGCCGGCCAAACTTGCGCCGATTTGGGATATGCCGCAGAGGGAACACTGGCCTGTCTACCCACCTGCCAATTGGACACCGCGGGCTGCGAGGCGGTGTGTGACAACGGTACGATCGAGCCCGGTGAGGAGTGTGAAACAGGTGACCTCGGCGATGCCACCTGCCAGGACCTGGGCTACGCTGAAGCGGGCACCCTGTCCTGCCTGCCCGGTTTGTGCCGCTTTGATACCAGCGGCTGCGCTGCCGAATGCGGCAACGGAACTCGCGAACCCGGTGAAGACTGCGAGGGCGGTGATCTGGGCGAACAGACCTGCGCCAGCGAAGGGTTTGAGTGGGGCGACTTGAGCTGCAACCCGGATTGTACGTTCAATTTCACCGGTTGTGTCAACGGCTGCGGCAACGGAGCGATCGAATGGGACGAGGAGTGTGACGGATCGAACACCAACGGCGCGGACTGTTCGTGGTACGGCTATTCCACCGGCCAAGTCAGCTGCACCGATGAGTGCCGTCTGGACATCTCCGACTGCGGCTACGAGTGCGGCAACAACATGAAAGAGGGAGACGAGGAGTGTGACGGCTGGGACACGGGCGGTCAGAACTGCCAAGCCGTGGGCTTTGTCTCTCCGGGCAATCTGCGCTGCCACGACAACTGCACCTTCGATATTGCCGAGTGCACGGCCCAGTGTGGTAACGGCATCGTCGAGCCCACCGAGAATTGCGAGCCCGGAAATCTCGACGGCGCGACCTGTGCGGATCTCGGATACGTCACGCCTGACGGGCTGGCCTGCGCAGGTGACTGTCGGTTCGATCCCTCGGCATGTCAGGCCGAGTGCGGCAATGACACGATCGAGCCCACCGAGCAGTGCGAGGAGGGGGATCTGAACAACCACTCCTGCCGCGATCTGGGCTACGCCGATCTCGGCGTCCTGGGGTGTTCGGGGTGTCAATTCGAGACCAGCGGTTGTGTGGCCGTATGCGGCAACGGGCTCGTCGAACCGGGGGAAACCTGTGACGATGGCAACGCCCTGGGCAGTGACGGCTGCTCGTCGGGGTGTCAACCCGAGCAGGGTTGGCAGTGTCTGGGCAATCCCAGTCGATGCGATCCCTGTGGGGCCTATTTCCACGGACCGAGCTGCGACCAGTGCATTGTGCTGGTGGATCTCGATGATGAAATAACAGAGCGAGACGGCAAGAGTTGGACCACTGCCTTGGCCACCATTCAAGAGGGAATCGATCAGGCGGCCGCGCTCGACGGGTCGTGTGAAGTGTGGGTCGCCAGCGGCACCTACCACATTTTCAAAGACTCCCCGAACGACACCATCCGACTTGAAAATGGCGTCTCCCTGTTGGGCGGTTTTCTCGGTACTGAAAGCAGCCCGGCCCAGCGGGTGATCGCCCAGGCGGAAACCGTACTCGATGGCCGGCCGGCTGATGGCGGCTCCACGAGGGTCAACCGGTTGATCACCGCCGAGTGGGTGGCCGATGTGACCATCGACGGCTTCACCCTGCGGCAGGCCGGTCAGTGGGACTGGGGTGCCGGGGTGTGGGCCAACAACAGCTGGCTCACCATTGCCAACTGCGCGTTCGAGGCGCTCTCCCCCCACGATGGGAACGCCGGTGCGGTATACGCCGGTTGGTCGACCGTGGCGATTGCCAACAGCACCTTCCTCAACAACCAGGGCGGGGGGATCACCAACGACAGCTCGACGATGACCGTGGCCAACTGCACCATCGCCGACAACTCGCCATTTGGCCTGCAAAACCAGAATGGGGCCGACACCACGGTGGTGGGCAGCATCATCTGGGGCAACCACTCGACTGGTATCGAGTGGCTCGGCGGGACGATGACCGTCCGCTATTCGGACGTTCAATCCTGGGGTACGACCAACGGCAATCTCTCCATCGAGCCGAAATTCGTCGATCTGGACAACGGCGACGTGCGCTTGCAGCCCGATTCCCCCTGCATCGACGCGGCTGACGGGGATCATGCACCACCGTATGATCGGGACGGCTATCCCCGCTACGATGATCCAACAGTGACCAACAAGGGGAGTGGCACACCCGATTTCGCGGACATGGGTGCCTACGAAGTGACCGCTTGCGGCGACGCGACGGTCGATCCCGGTGAAGCGTGTGATCTCGATGTGGGTGCCGCTAGCTGTTTGGACGCGGGCTTTGGCACCACCGATCCGGTGAGCTGCCTGCCCACCTGCCGGTTTGATACCGCGCTGTGTCAAAGCAGTTGCGGCAACGGACTGCTCGAACCGGATGAACAGTGCGAAGCGGGGGATGTGGGCCAGGCGACGTGTCAGGATGTGGGATTTGCCGAGATCGGCGCCCTATCCTGTCACGCCTCGAGTTGCACCTTCGACCTCTCTGGCTGCACCGCCACCTGCAACAACCAGTTGCGCGAACCGGGCGAGGAGTGCGACGGGCAGGACCTGGGACAAACCACTTGCGAAGATCTCGGCTTCACCGAAGGAGGAGACGTGGGCTGCCGCGGAGACTGCACCTTTGAGCTCAACAATTGTTACGGGGGCTGTGGCAACAATTGGCTCGAGGGCCACCTGGGCGAGGAGTGCGACGGCACAGACCTGGGCGGCATGGGGTGTTGGCAATACGGGTTGTGCGGCGAGCTCAGCTGCACCGACGATTGCCGGCCGGATCTCACCAGCTGCGAACCCTGCTGAGCCCCCTCCTCTGGCGTCGATTTCCCCGATTCTCAGTAGAAAACTAGCCTTATCGCGATGAAATGATAGTATAATTGTACAATGATATTTGACGACATGATGATGGATGGTTCTTAATCGTCGTCGAAAACAGCCGATGAAACCTGTAATGCAAAAATCACTAGGCTTTGTCTCAAAAGTCCGGACCGAGCCAGATGCTCAGCAGGGCGACCAGGGCAAGGCGCGAGGGCGAAGGAATACGCGACGTATTTCAAGCCCCGAGCAACGCAGAGCTGGTTGTTCCTTGGCGTATCTGGCGACGGGAGTACTTTTGAGACAAAGCCTACTCTCCTGGTTGTTCAGCGCCTTTCTGGTCGGTGGTTGCGTGATGAACTTTTCTACGGTCGAGGATGATACCGACACGGAAGAGGACGCAGGCATCAGCGGAGACGCTGACGCAGATGCCGACTCCGACACGGATGCTGATAACGACACTGATTCAGACTCAGACACGGATACGGATGTCGACGCAGATGCTGATACAGATGCCGACACTGATACCGATTCAGACACCGATTCGGACTCTGATGCAGACTCGGATACCGACACAGATACCGACTCCGACTCCGATGCCGATGCCGACACGGACTCAGATACCGATATTGACACAGATATAGATACCGATACCGACACCGACACTGACGGTGATTCCGATTCGGACGCAGACACGGATACCGATTCAGACACCGACACCGATTCAGACACTGACACGGACACCGATTCGGACTCGGACATCGGCTGCGACTGGCGCCTACCGATCACCTTCAACAACGGCGATCAATCCGAAGACCTGGTGAACATGGCCGTGCAGGTAAAGCTGAACAGTACCAGAATAGACTACGACCACGTCTACGACACCGGCGAGCGATTGCGTTTCTACGATGCGGACGAAACGACCCTGCTAACCCACGAAATCGAGGAGTGGGACGAATCGGGAAATTCGATCATCTGGGTCAAGATTCCGCGCATCGACGGATCGTCGACGACCGATTTCATCTGGCTGTACTACGGTTGCGACGATGCGGCGTCCACCACCCCGTCTGATGTGTGGTATTTCGATTACACCGGCGTCTGGCATCTCAATGACCCCATGGTCGACGAGGCTCAAGGGGGCGTCCATCCCGACTCGACCAACCCGCCGTTCAAGGGCAATCAGGACGGAAACGACGACGTTTTGGGGGTCATGGCCGATGGTCAGTTGTTCGACGGCAATGATCACATCCGCGTGGCCGACACCCCCATCCTCGATATGCAGGGCGCTATCACCGTTGAAACCTGGGTTCATTTCGATGCCCTGCCCAGCACGGACGGTTACCGTTACCTGGTTTCCAAGTACGACATCGGCAACGACCAAAGGTCGTTTACCCTCTATGTGAAGGGCAGTACCCCACGGTTCAACATTTCTCCCGATGGTCTGGTCTCGAGCAACTATGTCGCTTCGGATATCGACGTCAACACCACCACGCCGTGGTACTATTTCGCCGCCACCTGGGACGGTACCTCCAATGCGGATGCGATGAAGTTCTATATCGACGGGGCGTTACACGGGGTCGCTTCAGGACCGGCCGACCCGGCCATCTTTTCCAGCAGCACGGACGTCACCTTCGGCTGTATGCTCAACAACGATACTCCCAGCGCGGTGTTCGAAGGGCAACTCGATGAGGTTCGCCTGGCCCACGGAGCGAGATCCGCCGACTGGATTGCCGCCCAGTTTCTCTCGATGACCGATGCCTTTGCCAGCTACGGACCCGAAGAAGCGCTCTGAACCAATCCAATCAGTGTGAGCCCATCCCCGGCAGACGATCGCCCGACAACTCCACACCCGCATTGACCGTTCTCCCCCTGGCTGTCGTCCGCCTCATCGTCATCTCCGTCCGCATCGCTGTCGCTATCCCCGTCGCCGTCCCCATCGGTATCTGCATCCGTATCCCCATCGGCGTCAGCATCCGCGTCGGTGTCGCCATCCGTGTCGCTGTCTGTATCGGTGTCGCCATCGGAATCGGTGTCGCCGTCCGAATCCGTGTCACTGTCCGTGTCGGTGTCGGTATCCGTGTCCGTATCTGCGTCCCCGCCCCAACAGTCCCCCCCGTCATCCAATTCACCGGCCAGAATGGGACACAATGGGTCTTCATTGTAGGCCAAGTCGAGCAGGGTGACCGTCTGACCGTCATCGGCCACCTGAATCTGGAACCACATGTAGATGGGCCACGCGTTGCGCATGTTCATCGCCCCGACAAAGGCGGTCTGTCCGTTCCAATCCGAATAATCGGGACCGGTGATCGTGTGTTGATCCCCCAGGGTTCCTCCGGGACACCAGTGTTCACTGTCCGGGCCGATCTTCTCCCCCTGCACCATTGGTCGCAGCAACCCCGGTGCTGTCGAGCCCAAGGCCAGCGCTTTTTTGGAATAGATCTCCAATTTGAACGTCAGGTTTTGCGGATCATCGGGCCAGACGTCATTGTCCAGGAACCACAGCCCGACCTTCATCACGTCATCGGATGGACCGAAATAGGAGAAATCCCAAATCTCTTCGGGAGTGATCACGAGATCCGGAGCGATGTCCTCGTACACAATCTCAAACGGATCGTAGAAATTGATTTGGATCTCGTCATAACTGGCGCTCTCGACCTGGTCGGCCGCGAGGCCGGTGAACGCTTCGTCGAGAAAGGCAACGGTCAAATCGGCGACGTCGTCGGTGTTCAAGTGTGAGGTCGCCACACCTTCGAGCGTCAACTTGGCAGCGGTACCGCCGATCCCCTCGACGGCTAGGGTCAACCCGGGCGGGACGTTCGAAGCGGTGTAGTGGGTTCCTTCGGCCATCGGGCCGCTGGTGATGGTGAATTGACTCGTGCCGCTGTCCAACAGTTTGAGGGTCAGGGGATTGTAGATTTTACCGTCGTTTTCCGGGGTCTCGTAGAAGTTGTTGCCGGTGTAGATGATGCGGGGATTGGTCTTCTCGAAGTCCAAGTAGGTGGCATTGTGGCCCACCTCGCAAATGCCATAGGCCAAGCGCATAAAGCCGTCCTCCCCCCAAGATGATCCCCATGAGTTCTTGATGTAGAAGGCACCGTCCCCATCATCCCAACCGGTGAGCAGGACGATGTGATTGGTGGGGGAGCAGGTCTCGGTAAACACCCCCCCGGTGTACGAGCTCCAGCTGCTGGCGCAAATATCGGTTGCGATGGCGCCGTGTTTGTAAATCGCCGCCTTTATTTCTTCGGTGGTGGAGTTGTGATCCAATTTGGGCCAGGGATCGTCTTCGACATAATCGATGTAACCCCAGCCTTCGATCTGGTCGTGATGGGTGTACGGTGTCAAACAGGGTTCATCAAAGGCGGTGTAGGGGAAATCGGATTCCAATACCGCGCCGGCGGCAAAATCCCCCATTGGAATCGTCATGTGATGCAGCGGATGGACCCACCAGCCACCGCCGCAACTGAAGCCCAGGTTGTTGCACGAAACGAGGTACTGCTCGGAGAGATCCTTCTCTTCACCATACTTTTGCAGAATCTTCGATTCAAAGGCCGCCGCTGCCCCAAAGGCCCAGTAGCTGGCACAGGCCCCCTGATCCCGCACCGGGGTAATCCACCCCTGCTCGCGAAGATCGTAGTGCGCCGGCAGTTGCCGTTGCTGCACCGGATCTTCCAAGGGTCGCACATAGGGAGTGGTCTGGGGTCGCCGGTAGTGCCCGGTGAATGCCCCGCCAGAGTTCACTTGTATGGAGAACCGCCGGAGCACTTCTTTTTCCCAGGGCCGTCGGTAGACCAAAATCAATCGATCTGTGCCGGGAGCTCGTCCAACAAAGCGCAACACCTCTGTTGCCGGAGAACCGGGAACAGGACGGCCCAGGTGGGACTGGTGGAACCGACTGTATTCCGGTTGTTTTCCGCGGTTGAGCCCCGAAACGTTTTGAAGCACCGAGGCGTCGATCCCTTCGACAAGCCAGCGGTGTCCAGTGGAGGGATTGCCGGTCAGCTCGACAACCAGCATCTCGTTGGGTTCCAGAACGATCGTCTCGTTCGCGGACCTCTCGGTCACCACCTTTGCCCGATACCCTTCTTCCCCATGAGCGAGGGGGCCTGCGGACAGCAGACCCGACACAATAAGCATTCTTAACAAGACAAACCGTTTCACTTCGTTATCCTCCTGCAGGGACTGTCGTCGTTGAGAAAGGGTGCATCATCACAACCGCCAGTGTATCAGTTGCGCTCTGGGCATGCTTGTACGAGCTCCAAACGAATTCAGCCTTTTGGGCACAATTCCCGTTTTTGTGAGATGACGGTGTTATCAGAGGAAAGGGACAGGACGCTATTCGATGATGATATTGTCGCAGGCGGTTTCGATGATGCTCACCGATTCGAGAAAACAGTCAGTGTAGTTGTCCAGGCACACACTACAGAAGTGCCGCCGGTCCTGGGGGAAGAGCTCCAGAAACTCTCGCAGCCGCGGTGCGGGTTCGGCGCCGTTGCCGTTGCCGTCCGGTTCGTCACAGATGGGGTTGGGTTGGTCGTTGTCACCGAACACCCCGAGCACGACGATGGCGCGTTCGTTGCCCCCCTTGGCATCTACCAGTGACTGGTACCAATCCTGGGGATCCCCCTCCGACCCTTGTTCTCCGGGCTTGTCCTCTTCGTCGGTGATGAAGACCACTACGAGGGCTGCGGCTTCGCGAATGAATCCTTCATTGCACTCACCGGGCTCACACTGGGGCCCCACCGCTTCGACCATCGCCTCCATCGTCTTTTCCTGGCCCTGTCCTTCGGTGCCCACCTGAGCGATGCAAGTGAAGGCGTCGTTCAATCCGGCTTGGTCAGTGGTCAGGTAGCGCTTGCCCGGCGCCATGGGGCAGTCATTGCCGAGATTGTTACCCACATGACCAGCACCGAGCACCGGATTGCAGGTCGCCCCTCCCCCTTGCCATTCCACACACCACCTGTATGGATCACCCGAGCTCTCCGCGCATCGCCTGCAGCTCGACGGAGGCTCACTGGCACAGACATTCACACAGCATCCCGGCGAACCGCACATCGTGCTGCTCTGACTGCTGGAATAGCAGTCATCTGAATCCACCACCATGATGCGAAAGTCCTCGGCTTCCTCATCGATAATGTCGATGATGGCTTGGATGAAACCGGGGAAGCTGGCGATCAACTGTCCCTGTTCGTCCTCCATTGAACCCGATGCATCGATGATGAACAGAAAATCGACCCCTTCACACCCATCCAGGTCGCTGGTGCTGGTATCCGTATCAATATCCCCATCCGAATCGGCGTCGGTATCCCCGTCCGAGTCCGAGTCGGAATCCGCATCCGTATCCGCGTCACCGTCCGCATCGCTATCCACGTCGGTGTCCGCGTCACCGTCCGCATCGGTGTCCGCGTCCCCGTCCGCATCAGCGTCGGCGTCCGCATCACTATCCGAATCGCTGTCCGAGTCGCTGTCCCCGCCCGGTTCTTCATCCTGATCGGCCGGATCGATCCGTTTGTCCGGTTCACAAGTCACAATGAGAAACAACGAAATGGAAATGACAAATGCGCTACACATCCACTCTTTCATGACCCATTTCTCCTTGTTGTTCTTTTTTTTCACTATTTAACTATAGGAGAGGTTATCTAGGCTTGTCACAAGTAATTGACCAATTGTACAATTTTATAGAGTTGACTCCATCAATTGACCAATTATAGGAGATGGCAGGGAGAATGCAGGCGCTTATTTGGCAGCGGACAGTTTATTGCGGAGCTGGTTCACTTTGACCGTGCCATCGTCCTTTGCCGATTTATTGCTCGCCACATCCGACTTGGCCTGCTCCAATTTCTGCTCGAACTCAGCAACCAATTGCTTGAGCTTTTCCGCCTCTTGCTCCGATTTCTGCAGCTGCTCGGCCATCTTCTCCGCCTTTTGAGTTCGCCACGCCAACTTGCTCTCGATATTGGCCTGCTTTTGGACGGCCCGGGCCAGCGCTCTCCTGGCCACGCCGAGCGCTTTTCGGTGCTCGGTTGCCCTCTTTTTCGCCTCTCGCTTGTCATCGGTCGGCTCGGGCTGGGCCTTTTCGATGCTCTCCAGATGGTTCTGCGCCTCGGTTTTCGTGGTCGACGCAGCCGCGGCCGCTGCTGCGGTTTCATCGGCAGTCTTCTTCGAACCATCCCGTTTGGCTGTCTGGTTTGCTATCTTGTTCTGGAGCCGACCGAGTTTACCCTTGGCAAAACTGTACTGGGAAGAGATCTTTTGCACCTGTACCTTCGATTTCTCAAAGGCGGCCCGAGCGGCAAACAGCTCCTTTTGCGCTTCCATCAGT
>JANQET010000049.1 GCA_028278265.1 Myxococcota bacterium | reverse complement strand
GGAGACCCACCGGGCGGCAAAACAGGCGGAGCGCATCGGACAGATCCTGTGGGATTGGGGCACACCGACCGCGGTTTCGACGGCCTGGCTGGCCGAGGCGGGGTTCGAGGTGGTCGCTGCGGGCGGTATTCGCCACGGCTTGGATGCAGCGAGAGCCCTGTGTCTCGGGGCCAGGTTGGTGGGTATGGCCGCACCATTGGTCGAGGCCTATAGCAAGGAAGGACAGCGAAGCGCTCGGGCGACGCTCGTCGAAGTGATCGAAACCCTCAAGTACGTGATGTTGCTCTGCGGGGCCAAGGATCTGGACGCCCTGTCCGGCATCCCGCGGGTGCTCGGGCCGACCCTCTCCCGCTGGCTCGCCGCGGGCCGCAACGAGGAAGACCGTTGAGCAGCTCCACTGCGCGAGCGTTGGCCAATCTGGCCCTGGTCAAATATTTCGGCAAGCGGGACGTGACGCTCAACCTGCCCGCTGCCGGCAGCTTGTCCCTGACCCTGGAGCCGCTATCCACCACCACCGCAGTGACCTTTGACACCTCCCTCGAATGGGATTGCATTCAGCTCGACGGCGAGGACGCGCCGACGGGATTCGCCGAGCGGGTGATCCGCTTTCTCGATCTCGTTCGCACAACCGTTGATACCCAGTGCTTCGCCCGGGTGACCACCCAGAATTCGTTTCCCACCGCCGCCGGCCTGGCCTCTTCTGCGGCGGGATTCGCCGCCCTTGCCGTCGCGGCGACCACCGCATTGGGCCAACAGCTCACCCCGCGCCAGCTCTCGGTGCTCGCCAGACAGGGGTCCGGCTCGGCCTGCCGCTCCATCTCCGGCGGCATCTCGGTGTGGCAGGCGGGTAAACGGGCAGACGGGGAGGACTCTTTCGCCACAGCGATCGCCGGACCTGACTGGTGGGACCTTCGCGTGGTGATCGGCATCACCGACGCAGGGCCGAAATCGATCGGCTCCACCGCGGCGATGGAACAGACGCGACGAACATCACCCTTCTACGGACAGTGGATCGAAACGGTGAACAGGGATTTGGTCGCCGCGGGAGAAGCGGTGAAATCGAAACGGTTCGAGCAGTTGGGGGCAATCGCCGAGCACAACGCCCTCGCCATGCACGCTGCCGCGCTGGCCGCCCGACCGGCCATCGTGCTATGGAACGGCGCGACGGTTGAGGCTCTCAAACGAATTCAACAACTGCGCGCCGACGGCATACCGGCCTACTTCACCTGCGACGCCGGCCCCCAACCCAAGGCGCTCTGCCTGCCGGCGGACGAAGACGATGTGGCCTTAACCCTCGCCGATGTACCGGGCGTCCAATCGACCATCCGCTGTCGCATCGGTGGCGCCCCCACGCTGGTGTAACACCCCACTGCCGACCCTCCTCGTTCTGCTCCAATTGTCGATTTCTGCCCCTCTTGCCAATCACTTACGATTATTAAAATTGCGTATAGATACGTCCTGTATTTTCCTATATGCTGGGACGATGAGAGTTATCTCCAATATCTGCTGTTTACCCCCTATTAGGCAGTTATTTCCTGTAGTTGCGTTTCATTGCAGCGATCACAGTTCTTACAATTATGTAAAAATATCGCATTTATAAAACTGACCGTCAAAAACGGAGGAAAGAGATGAAAAAAAGGAATTTTATCTTCCTATCCACCATCATCGTTGGCATTTTGATCCTTTGTTTGGCCACCTGCTCCGGTCAAGATCAGGACGAGAACGATGACTCCGCCTCAGATGGCGACGCGGACACGGATGGGGACGGAGATGGGGACGGGGACGGGGATACCGATAGCGATGCGGACAGTGACTCGGACAGCGATTCAGACAGTGACTCGGACAGCGATTCGGACAGTGACGCCGATAGCGACTCGGACAGCGATTCGGACGGTGACGCCGATAGCGACTCGGACAGCGATTCGGACGGTGACTCGGACAGTGATTCCGATGGGGATACAGATAGTGAAACCGAGACCGATCTGCCCTGCGAAGTGGACTCTCAACGGCAGTACGACGATATCGACTATTTGGCGTCAGATGAACTCGAGGGGCGCAAGGCCGGAGAACCGGGCAACGAGCTGGCCTTGGTCTTTGCCGAGCAGCTGTTCGAGGAATTCGGTCTGGAGCCCGCTGGTGACAACGACACTTACCGCCAGGCGTTCAGTTTCAAACGCAGTCGGATCGTCGAGACACCAATACTCAAGGTCGGGGAGCGGTCACTGAAGTATGAAACTGATTTCGAAGTGTTGCAGCAATCCGGGCAGGGTCGAGTGACCGGAGAGATCGTTTTCGCCGGTTACGGCTTGGTCGTCCCCCCGTTCCACCCTGATGATTACCCGTACTGTCCCCTACCGGCCACCGGTTACAACGACTATCAGGCGCTCGGCGATCTCACCGGCAAAATTGTGTTGATCGCCCGTCATGGGCCGGGAATGGACCAGGAGCTGTGGTCCCTCTGCCCGGTCGAAGAGGGGATGTGTCAGGGGTACCGCTGCCTCACCGAATACGGCCCGAAATCAACCGCAGCGCAGCTCGCCGGTGCGGCCGGGGTGGTCTTCGTGCAGAACAATCGCCAAAGCGCCGCTCCGCCAATCGAGGGAATGTTCCTCGGTCAGGCGTTCCGGCGGGCTGATCTACCGGTCGTTTTCGCCGATCGCCATCGGCTCGCCGCCGCTGTACCCGGGTTGGGGTGGTGGCTCGACCAAGTTGACCTCACCCTCGACGCCGCCAGTCGACCGACCGGCATCAACGCAACGCTCCAGGTGGAAACACAAATCGAAAAGGTCGACAGCCACAATGTCCTCGGTGTGATTCCGGGCAACGACCCCGCGCTCTCCGATGAGGTGGTCATCATCGGCGCCCACATCGACCACCTGGGCATCAAGAACGGTGTGATCTATCCCGGAGCGGATGACAACGCATCCGGAACTTCGACCGTGCTCGAAATGGTGCGCCAGTTTTACGCCTGCGATGTGGAGCCGGCCCGTACCGTGGTTTTTGCCGCTTGGAACGCCGAGGAGTTGGGGCTGATCGGTTCGTGTCACTATGTGGACTATCCCAAGTACCCGCTGGAAGACACCACGGCGTTGATCAACTTGGAGATGACCGGCGTCGAAGGTGCTTCCCACGCCGGTGCTTCCATCTTCGGCGCCAACTGGTTGACAGACCTGATGAAGAATGCCGCCGAGGAGGCCGGGCTGGAGTGGAAAATCAACGGCAAGGGCGCTGTCCAACAAGAGCTTCGCCAGTCCTCGGACCACGTCTGTTTTCAGGACGAGGGAGTGCCGATTATCTGTGCCGTCGGCCTGGGCAACCACAACATCCACGTGCCCGAAGACACCATCGACACAATGGACAAGGTGAGCCTTCAGGCGGTCTCTGAGCTGATCTACGTCACCCTTCACCCCTTGGCCATGGGAACCGAAGACGAGTTTTTCTAGCGTCCCACTCATTATCGGTATCAGTTGGGCGTTGTCTCAAAAGGGCAGGACGCTCGGTTTCGCCCTGGGGGGATGACCCCCTATCAGCGCAGTGGAAATCACAGGGGTTCAAATTAAATACTGTCCCTGACCCGACGAAGTTCTCAAATAAGGCCCCCCACATGTTCTTCATAGAAGAGATAATATCAAATGTCAGAGGAGTTCACCACGGTCGGACCGATTTCCCCTCCCCCGGAGTAGGTAGAACCCATCTCAAAAATACATTTCTGCCCTCTTTCAGGCGGGATGACGTCATCTGCTGCGTTGCCACTCCTCGCAATATCACCAGTATTACTGCGTCGTAGCGCCTTGCAGCTAACCCGCTTTATGCACGAAGCCCCCGGCTGCAATTCAAATGGGCTCTGTTTATTCCAGCGGTTCGAGAGTGATGCAGACCGTCGACTCCGGTAGTCGATCGATTCCGCTAGCTCGCAGCTCCGCTCTCGAGACGGCCTCGTCGATCACGACGCAGATCGATGCGGGCGCATCGCCGGTCAGTCGAAACGCACCGGGAAGCGGGACCCGGTTGGCACAGCTCACGGCCGGGCGATCGGCGTAGGGGAAATAGACCTGGCCGCCTTGGAAGATCACCACCTCCCAATTGACGTCATTTCCGGCTGCACAAGTGATCCCGAGGGTGAAGCGATCCCCCTCTCGAAAGCCGGTGGGATTGGTCACGGTGGTCCCTTGGCGTTCGCGCACGACCGTCAGGGCCAGTTCGCCGCCCTTGATGATGATTCGCTGAGGTGGCAACGGCCTGGGCACCTCTCCCCAGAAGAGAAGCAAGCCGATCAGCACCATCGCCGCCGCAGTGCCTAGCCCGAGCGCCCAGGGGATGAGGGGAATGGACCGGGGTGTCGGTGCTGGCTCCACTGGAGGCAAGGCAGGCAGCGGGGCCGTATCCGCTTCAATTGATTGGAGACGCCCCCGGCAGAAGGGACAACTCGCCAAGTGCGCCTCGGCTTGTCGGCGTTCATCCCCTGGCAGGGCGTCGAGGTGGTACTGCTCGAGCATCAGCCACGAGAGACGGTTGTCGAGACAGGTGCCGCTCATCACGCCCCTCCCCCTTGGTCCGTGGCCGCCAACTCCTGCGCAGTCCGCTCGATCTTCTTGAGCCGTTTGCCGATGGTCTTTCGGCTGAAACCGGTCAACCCGGCGATCTCCTCTTGGGTCAGATCATCGAAATACCGATAGACGAGAATTTCTTTCGATTTCTTGTCCAAGGCATCGACCAGGCGGGTCATCAGCTCGTTTCCGATGGCCCGATCGTCGAGCTGTACCCCATTCAGCGGCGTTATCTCTTTGGCTCTTCCGGCGAGCAGCACCCCCCGTCTCTTTCGGTCGCGGATGAAGTTGAGGCTTCGATTGGTCACAGCCCGATAGAGATAAGGCAGATCCACATCCGTCTTTCCCTCTTTGAGCAGATCCACAAAAAGCCCTTGCACAATATCCTCCGCATCCTGGACGTTGGCCAGCATTCTGACGCACTTGCGCATCAGCGCCTTCCCATATTGCCGATAGATATCCATTCAATATCAGGGATCGATCGTCACGGCATCCTTTGAACAGTGGTAGATTCCATCTATCTCCAGATAGTAGAGCACCGCTCGGTCACTCCCCGTTTTTTTCAACCGAAACCGCATCTCGGCGGAATCACTCGGCGCGCGGTACTCGAATTTCGATACGGTCCACCCGTCCGCCGGTACGCCGGTCTCGTGAAAGGCATCCTCATCGTCCTTGAGATCCACCTGGAGATCCAGCGCTACCGAACTATCTTTGTCGGCCATGATGGTGACGGCGTAGCAATCGGGTCGTGCGCTGGCCGGGCCGGCCTCCGGATCTTCGGTGCTCAGAATCACCCGATCGCCCACCAGACCGATGCCCGACTCCTTCTCGTGCCAGGTGGGCACGTGCTCATATGAGCCGTCTTCCCACGTGAAATCGCCGCAGCGGCTGGCGCAGCACAACCGATAGAAGTCGACAGGCACCCCAGAGTCATCGGGGCTATCCATTGCGTCAGACGCAGCACAGCCACTCCAAAAGCACAACAGGAGGAGCGCCGCGATGGCGGTTTTTATCTTCTGCCGAACCACGATCAAAACCCCGCCCTCAACCCCGTTAGAACGGCCAAGCCGCCACTCAGATGCCGATCTCCCAAGTCATTCTTCAGGGTAGGGGCGTAGACATACTCCAGATGAAGCAAGGTGAAGCCGAACTCGGACCACGGATTGAGCTGCAATCCCAGAGCCCCTCCCAGGTGGTAGCTGTGTTCGACGTCGTTGTGCTGGGTCCATCCGTCCGGGACAAATTGAAATGTCGTCCAGACATAGCCCCCTCCGGCCTGGGCGTAGGGGACGACCAATCCCCGTTTCAACGGGAGTCGGCCCCGCAGATACACCCCCGCGGCGTGGCTGCGCCAACTCACTTCGTTTTTGTCCCCGGCAAAGAGCTGACGGGATCCGGTGCGGCCGGCGAGCATCGAATAGCCCAGTACGATCGAAAGATACGTCATCAACGTAACGCCCACCCCGGCCTTGATCGAGAGACCGGTTTTATCGCCCAGCCCGTCGTATCTGAACTCCTGGAGGCTGTCGGAGTAGTCACTGTCGTGCCCGGCGAGCACACCGACGGAGAGCTCCCCGAACAGCAACTCTCGGTACTCGGCGCGGGGAGCGGAGGCGCCGTTCCGCAGTGCGACCCCCTTGACCGGCGCGTCTTCTATCACCACCGTCTCGCAGCGGCGCTGATCGAGAGAGGCAATCCGGTCGTTTACCAAGTTGACCTCACACCGCTCAATACTGTCCTTCCCCGCCCGAACCAGCGCCTCGTACTCCCCCTGGGGGAAGGCCAGGAGCAGTTCTTTCCCCCCTGCTTTGCGAATTTCGGCCAGTACCCGTTTGCTCGCCCGATGGGTCAGCAGTATCTCCCCGTTCATCTCCTCGGGCAGTTTCAACTTGGCCTCTGCCCGATCGGTCCAGGTCAGGACCATCTCCCCCTTTCCGCTGAGGTCGGTTTCCAGGGTGACGTGCTGCTTGCCCACCGCCGTTACCGCGGTGGACTTGAGCACGGCGTGATAGGCGTACTCATAGGCTTCGTACAGGGTGACCATGCCGTTGCGATCCACATCAGCGGCACCGCGGAGCCCCACGGTAAAATGGTGGGTAAAAAACGATCCCTTCAAATCGAGGGATTCCTGGCTCAGCTCACTGGAGCTGCTCGAGGCGATGAGCACGGTCCCGGCGGTGTTCAACTGAGCCGCGGAGTTGTGCGAAAAGTCCGCCGCCGGTTCGACTCCTTTGACATTGGAGATGGCCCCGGATTGACAGGCATCCAGGATGACCAGGGTGACCGTGGTCGGCAGCTCGAGGAGCCGGGCCCTGAGCTCGGTGAGGGAGATGGTATCAGTGCCCAGGTTGATCCCGTTCGAGCGGGCGTGACCGGAGTAATAGAACAGAAAAATCGTCTGCTCGTCCCGAGCGGCGTGCTGGGTGAGCAGGCCCTCGATTGTTTTGAGGGACTCCCGAACCTCGGGGGCGTCCGGGTCTTCGAGCAGGGTGATGTTCTGTTCGGTGTAGTTACCCAGCTCGCTCAACACCAACTGCATCAGTGCGGCGTCGTCCCGGGCGAAGCGGAGCTCGGTCTGCCCCTCCCCGTGCTGATTGCTGCCAATCAGCAGCGCATAGGCGGTCGGGCCGGTTTCTCCCCTGCCCGATTCGCCCCCCGAAGCCCCTCTGGCGTGAACGAACACCATCAGTCCACACACCAAAGCCGAAATTGCACTGAGCTTGCCAATCACTGTTAACCCTCTTGTCATCGCGCCGTCATCAACCGGATAACACCTCACCCATGGAATTTGTGACCTCCCGGCCCGAAAAAGTTGCGCCTAGCGGGGGGAATTGAACAACTCGTCGTATTGAATCATCGCGCTCATCGCGTGCTGCACGTAATCGATGCGGATCTCGGTCGCTCTGTCGTTGTACGACCTGCTCTTGCCGGGCTCTCTGGCAATGGCCCGGGGCATCCCCCCTTTGTGCTCACCGCTGCGAACCTGTGCGCGCAGCAAAAAGGCGATCCCCTGACGGAAGGCCTTGGTCAATCGCTTTCGCCGTTTGGCGCTGCGGGGAATATCGGCCGAATAGGCGGCGAGCAGACCTTCCAACCGCGTCGCGGTGGGGGTGGTCCGACCGTCACTGCCCAGGGTGCCATAGCTCACCGCGTTTTTGGCGCCGCGGGGCCATCCGCGAACCATGACGGCGACGATCTTCTCGGCGTGCTCGATGAGCTGTTCCCTCGATGAGCTGCGATCCGATTTTTCGTAGTGCTTCAGCACCAGGCTGGTGGCGATCAGCGCCCAGTGATCCGGCGGGACTTTTTTCTTGCCCTCGCGCAGCTCACACAAATACCCCAAGGCGTGCAACGCCGTATTGAGCCATTGGGGGTTGGGATCCAGCTCGTAGAGCATGGTCAGTCCCAGGGCCGCCTCCCCCGGATAGAACAGGGAGACGAACTCGTCGTTGCGGCCGCCCTCTGTGGGAATGTACTTGCTGTAGAAGCTCCCGTCGTCCTTTTGCATGAACACGATGAATTTGGCCAACTGCTGCAGTTCCTCGAGCGGGGTGGTGCCGGGGGCGAGCTTTTCGAGACTCGTGGCGGCGACCAGGGCCAGCCCGGAGCCGCCGAGCTTGGCCTGCAACGGCGCCTTCCGCCCGACCAACTTGGGGTTGGACCAGACCGTGAGCAGGCCCGGATGACCCTCCACCTCACCCAC